>JAIWDV010000162.1:0-4623 GCA_048632525.1 Bacteroidales bacterium
AAGTTGATGAAAGAAGACCATGTTCTTCAAGTTTGTGCTTTACTATTCCAAGCGTGAAACGAGTTCCAAAGACCGGAACATTTATTTCTTTAAGCAGATAGGGCAGGGCTCCAATATGATCTTCATGAGCATGGGTTAAAACAATTCCTGAAACTTTGGACTTGTTCTCTTTCAGGTAATTAAAATCAGGTATTACATAGTCAACACCAAGCATATAATCTTCAGGGAACATAAGACCTGCATCAACAACAAAAATAGTATCTCCGTATTCAAAGGCCATCATATTAAGGCCGATTTCTCCTAACCCGCCCAACGGGATTATTTTCAATTTCACAATTCACCTCTTTTCCCCTTCTCAAAAGATTCGCAAATGATATTTCTTACTTTTTCCAAAAGATCATCCTTAGTTTTTCTATTATAATTTTTTGTTTCAATAGGTTCTTTAATTTCTATAGTAACATTTCCCGGTCTTATAATGAGTTTATCCTTTGGCATGATAGGCCATGTTCCATGTATTATTACAGGAACTATCGGAACGCCGGATTCCACCGCTAAAACAAACCCACCTTTTTTAAATGGCCTGATATTACCATCTTTGCTGCGTGTACCCTCAGGATAGATTAATACCGAAACTCCTTCCCGAATATTTTTTGCAGCCTTTTTTAAGCTTTTAAAAGCAGCTCTGCGATTTGATCTGTCAATATTAATATGCCCAATCCTGTGCATCGCATAACCGAAAATCGGTATCTTGAAAAGTTCTGCTTTTGCAACCCATCTGAACTTAAAAGGAAGATAAGCCAGAGCAACGGGAATATCAAAGTTGCTCTGGTGGTTAGACATGTAGATATAAGACTTGTCAGGTCGTATATTGTAAAGGCCATTGACGGTTACTTTAATGCGACTGACGACAAGTACAAATTTTGCCCATGTTTTTGTACAATTATAAGCCAGATCGCTATTTTTATTTATAAAAGATGCAAGTATGGTTAGGCTGCTGAAAAAGACTGTAGCAGGAAAAGTAAATATTGCAATAATCAGGGTTCGTATCATATATAGTAATAGTTCACGGTCGTCGGTTCACGAGACCTTTGCAAAACGTGAACCGTCACCTAAGTCGTTATTTCCAGTTTTTCGAATATTGTATCAGCAAATTTAATAATCCAGTTGCGCTGGGATTCAGTAGCATAGCTTGTACAATTGCATTTTATTGTACTTCTGGATCTTACAAGAAGTTCACAGGATACACGGTCAGGTTCTATATCGATTGCAAAATAAAATGGCCGGCATTCCTTATGTTCTGCCTGAATATCAGTCAGGATGTTTTCATCAAGCTGTATCCAGTATATTCCATCCATCTTTGAAGAGCCGACATTCTCATCCAGATAAGTCCTAATCTTTTCGTATTCTCCGGGCCTTAGTTCATCAATAATATATTGTTTCATAATATTTCAAAATTAGCACAGTTTATTTTGGCGTGCAACCTAAATCCTGCAAGTGTCGAGTTTGCCGCATTTTGTGTTTCATGTACATCTGGAACAGGAGAGGAGACTCTAATTTTGTTCTTGACAATTTTTGTACTTAAGAACAAAATAGATTTTATCTTTAACACCATTAACACTATTGATTTTTCTGATTTAAAATGGGGTTATGGATGCCTTTCAGTTTCCATGTTTGTCTTTTATATATTACTCATGCAATCGGAATATTTTACATGCAAGCCGTAAATATGAGGTCAGACTGAAATGGAATACTATACCACATCACTGCAACACATTCTGGCAGAACTGGAACGCATTGATCTGCTCGTTCAGGCGCAGATCCGGAGGGCGCGGCAGGTGCACATGGCCGACAGTGAATTCCATGGGCTTTGTATCTCTGAGCAAGAGGTAGATGCGCTTTTGAAACAGCCGATCGGCTTACCCCGCTGGGCAAGCGCTCTGTCGCCATCGTCTCGGACCGAGGTTCAGACAGCGTTCGACCAGATGACCGCAGACATCGGCAAATGCAAGACCGAAAGCGCCAGGCGAGATGTTGCACTGCGTCTTGAAAAATTGGAGCGCCTCTTTCATTTAACTCCCTTTGATGTGGACACCCTCCTGATCTGCCTGGCACCGGAACTCGATTTGCGCTACGAACTCCTTTACGCTTATCTTCAGGACGATGTCACCAGGAAGCGACCCAGCGTGGATCTGGTTCTCAATTTGTTGTGCCCAACTTTTGAAGACAAACTGGCAGCACGGGACCGCTTTAGTTCAGAATCTCCTCTGTTCAAACATTATCTGCTTCATCTTTTTAATGATCCATCGCATCAGAACCCGCCATTGTTGAGTAAGTACCTCAAAGTGGACGAGCGTGTGGTAAATTACCTGCTTGGTTCCGACGATCTCGATATCCGTCTTCAAACTTGCGCCAGGTTGAGTGTGCCCCAGACCTGTTTGGATGACCTGTTTCTTCCTCCTGATGTCAAACATCGCCTGGCATTGCTGGCCGAGAAAAAAGAGGTGAAGGATAATGGCCTGATCTTCTACTTTCAGGGAACCTATGGCGTGGGAAAACAAACTACGGCCGAGGCGCTCTGCCTGGAGCTGGGAATACGGTTGTTGGCTGTTGACGGAAAACGCCTGCTGAATACCGAAGGATTAAGCTTCGATAAAGCGGTGAGACTTGCAGAACGCGAGGCTTTGCTGCAAGAAGCGGCCCTTTACTGGAACGGCTTCGACGCGCTGCTGGCCGACGACAAACGTGCTTTTCTGGATATTCTGCTGCTTCAGTTGGAAGGGCGTTCAGGATTGACCTTCCTGGCCGGAGATACTACATGGGAGCCGATGGATGCGTTGCACGAACTGCCTTTTGTGCGGATCGAGTTTCCCCGCCCCACCTATGCCGAGCGGGTGCAACTGTGGGGGAGGTCGCTGGACGACAATGCCACGCTTGCATCCGACGTAAACCTGAAAGATGTGGCAGGTAAGTTCCGCTTCAGTGGCGGGCAGATCCGGGATGCGGTAGCCACAGCCTGTAATCTGGCCCGCTGGCGTGATCCTGAAAACGGGCTCGTGACCATGACTGATCTTCACAGCGCCTGCCGTCTGCAATCAAACCGGAAATTGGTCACTTTGGCCCAAAAGATCACACCCCATTACAAGTGGGACGACATCGTGCTTCCTTCAGACAGGCTGGAACAACTGAAAGAAATCTGCAACTATGTGAAGTATCGCTCTCTTGTCTATGACGAGTGGGGCTTTGACAGCAAGCTGTCCATGGGAAAAGGTCTCAACGCTCTCTTTGCCGGTCCTTCGGGAACCGGCAAGACCATGACCGCCGAGATCATGGCAGGGGAGTTGGGGTTGGATCTTTACAAGATCGACCTTTCTTCGGTGGTCAGCAAATACATCGGAGAAACCGAGAAGAACCTTGCCCGCATCTTTGCCGAAGCTGAAACCTCTAATTCCATACTTTTCTTTGATGAGGCTGATGCACTCTTTGGCAGGCGTAGCGAGGTGCGCGACTCTCACGACCGTTATGCCAACATTGAGATCAGCTACCTGCTGCAGAAGATGGAGGAATACGAAGGTGTGGTCATCCTGGCCACTAACCTGCGCAAGAATATGGACGACGCCTTTGTGCGGCGGATGCATTTTACCATCGAGTTTCCCTTCCCCATCGAAGACGAGCGCCGTCGTATATGGGAGCAGATCTGGCCTGATGACACGCCACAGAGTCCTGATCTGGATCTGGAGTTCATGGCCGGCCATTTCGAGGTCGCAGGGGGCAATATTCGAAACATCGCCCTGGCTGCCGCCTTCCTGGCAGCCGATGACGGCGGAACAGTCAATATGGTTCATCTCACCCGAGCCACACGGAGGGAGTTTCAGAAGATGGGCAAGCTAGTGATGGAAAAGGAGTTTGGGGAATACGCCGAACATATAGTGCGTCAACCGTGATATGCGAAATGCACATGCGCGCTATGTTTTGCATAATGAATCTCAAAAGACAAAACCATGATCAACGACCTGAACAAAACCCTGGAAGAACTGCTTAGGCGGGAGTTGCCACAGGAACTGGTCTCTCAGGTGACCATCAGCTTCGATACACCTGATGATCAGTTTCCGCCCTCTTCGGTCAGCCTGCCTGCCATCAATTTATTCCTCTATGACCTGCGCGAAAATCTGGAGCTGCGCAGCAATGAGTGGATTAAGGAACGGCACAGCGGCGGCATGGTCTTAAGGAAGCGCCCGCCGGTACGGGTGGAATGCTCTTATCTGATTACTGCATGGCCCAGTAAAAGTGCCCCCAACCCCGCCCAAGGTGAACACCATTTGCTGGGCCAGGTAATGAACGTACTTTTGCGCCATCCAACGATTCCAGTCGGGGTATTGCAGGGGAGCTTGAAAGCGCAGGAGCCCCCACTGCCTGCCATCAGCTTGCAGCCTGGCAGATTACAAAGTCTTGGGGAATTCTGGCAGGCACTGGGAGGAAAACCCAAGGCGGCACTCAACTACAGCGCGACCATTGCTATCGAACCCTTTGAGGCGATTGAAGAGCGGGTGGTTGTGGAAAAGATTATCACCATAAAGCCTGATATGAAGAGATAACCAGTGATGTAGCGTCACCAGGATCTGGTGA
>JAIWDV010000163.1:0-4606 GCA_048632525.1 Bacteroidales bacterium
CTAAGGGCCTACTGGCAATTGTCAACGGACATTATCAGAATGAGAGCTACCAAAACTAACTAATAATTTACTAGCGATATTTTTCCTTGTCAAGAATATCATTAAGGGGCTTAGATTGTTGTTGAAGCATTCAACCATTTTGTTTAAGATAATTTTATGGAAGCGTACAAAAAACGATTTGCCCGAACCCTGGCTGATACCGGGGCACTTTTTTTTGACAAAGACCTTATTTTGAAAGATGGGCGCCCGACTCCCTACTTTGTGAACATGGCCATGTTCAAGACAGGCCGACTGAGCCTGGAGTTGGGATCTTTTTTTGCAGGTATGATGGTGTCACGCAATCTTGCTGAAGGTACAGACATCATTCTGGGCCCGTCATATAAGGGAAGCTCCATTGCCCTGGCAACCGCGATTTCATTGTGGAAGGATCACGGGCTCGATATGCCATTTGAATACGACCGAAAAGAGGCCAAGACCCATGGAGAGGCGAGCGCTTTTAAGAGCGTATTTGTCAATCGCACTTTCTTTGACGGGTGCCGCATATTTGTCGTAGACGATGTGGCCACCTCCATGGGAACCAAATATGAGCTTCTGGAAAAGATACAAGCCGAGGCTCACACGCGCGAAATGACATTTCATGTGGTCGGTATCGGGATCGGAATAGACAGGGAACAAACCACAGCAGTCTATGACAAAGAAGGGAGTGTGATTCCCGGGCAAAAAGGTGAAAATGCCATTCGGAATTTTGTTTCAAAGAGTGGGGTTCCGGTTTTTTCTGTGGCAGGCATCCGAGAGACCATAGGGTATCTGTATGAAGAAAAAGTCCCTGTCTTAATCCAGGGCAAAATGGCTCTGATAGATGAAAAGACAAAAGCAGAATTTGATGAATACCTGAGAACCTACGGAGTTGATTAGGCTCAAGTAAGGAAAAATATTTAGGGTGGGCATGGAAAATCAAAAAGATTTGCCACAGGCAATAAAAGAAATCCTGAGCGCAAGAACCCCAAAACGCATCCCTGACGAAAAGTGTTTGTATAAACACGCCGGTGTGCTGGTCCCCATTTTTAGGCAAGGGGGCGACTACATGATTCTTTTCACCAAAAGGACCAATAATTTAGAACACCACAAAGGGCAAATCTCTTTTCCGGGCGGCTCTGTGGATGAGGAAGATAACTCAGTTAGGGATACGGCTCTGAGGGAGGCCAGAGAAGAGATTGGCCTTCTAAAGGAAGATGTGGAGATTCTTGGCAGGATCGATGATACCATGACCGTGGTATCCGATTTTATTGTCCACCCCTTTGTGGGTCTTATCCCCTACCCTTATGACTTCACCATTAATACGGACGAGGTTGCACGGTTGATAAAGGTGCCGTTAAAGGCCTTTCACCCCGAAAATTCAGGCAAAGGGACTTCTTTTGAATTTGAGGGTAAGACCTACCGAACGCCAACCTATGAATACGATGGCGATGTGATCTGGGGGGCGACGGCCAGGATAATGGAAATTTTTGTAAATATCATTGGTCATAAATTGCCCTTGCGAGAAGGATAAAAATAAGTTATATATAAAGGTTCAGTCGGGACGTGGCTCAGTCTGGTAGAGCACCGCGTTCGGGACGCGGGGGTCGCTGGTTCAAATCCAGTCGTCCCGACCATTGATATAAAAGGGTGGGAGCCCCGATGGGAGTCGGGGCTTTTTTGGTGGGGTCGGTAATGTATTACCAGGAATATGATGAGAGAAATTGAGGCGATTCATAAGACCATTCGGGCATTAAGCTGGAATGCGGACAGCAATAGTCAATAGTCAATCGAAAATAGTCAATTCTTTTACGGGATGTGGGCATTCTTTCCCAACTCCTCCAGCCACAATTTCAGGAGACCTAACCTGGCTTTGTTGTCTGTCTGAGGCATATTGCCGGTCGCGAGGGCAGGTACCAGCCAACCCAGGCAGGTACGGACATCCTCAACAGTAACCACTTCGCCTCTGGATGCAAGCACATCATCCCTGTACCTCAAGGTGGTGTAGACCAGGGTCGAAAACACGTTTCGAACGGCATCAGTGTCCTGTCCTGACTCCTCAAGCACGCTTATGAAGAGTTTTTCGATATCTCTTTCATCCAAAATTATACCTTCGCATGTTTCTCTCTTGATTGCATTATGCCCTGAGCCTTGCGCCTTACGCCCCCCATTATTCGGGCACCTGATCCAGATTATTTAAGAAATCCCTGAACCATGGCGGATTGTAAACGATTATATAAATGAGAAATAGCGCCGTCAACGGCAAGAAAAAAACAATGAGGTCCACCAGCAGTATTCCGACAGCCAAAAGTATTCGTTTTGTTTTGTTCATCCCTTGCTCCAGAACTTTGACGCAGGTCAGTAAAAACCCGAGGCAGAGGCATCTGGCTCTGCCCTCCCGCTGAACTGCAGCGGGAATCTTCGACGGTCCCATAAGACCAGGTTTTTTATATTAAAATAACCAATAATTTCATATATTTTATAATGAATTTTTATAATTGTATAACTTTTATTTAAATTAATATATGATGCCCATGTAAAAAGTTCTTTTTACATGGATTTAGGAATTTAGGGATTAAGGAATTACGAATTATTTAAGCTTGTTGTGATAATATTGAATTGGATAATCCTGTAAATTTGGACTTTTTACGAGATCATCAATATATATATCACTCAATTTTTTGCTTGACAAAGTCGTTCATTTATTGAACACTATGTGACATTCCAGCGTTCAATTATTGAACATTGATGATTTTTATATTAGCCTTGCCAGTTCCTATCTCAAACCCTATAGTGGCCAGATTAAAGTTTTCGAAAAAGAAAAACGTAAATCAATAGTAAATCTAAGGGTTTGAAATAAGAGGTCATCAGGGTAAAGGAAATTATGGTGTTCCCGCTGTAAGCGGGATTAATCCTGTCAAAAAACTGGCTGAAATACAACTCTGTTTTTTTCTGCTCTACCAAATGGACAAAGAAGATATCCATATACTCCGGTTGATGGGGGAAATTGAACGGGACGGCAGCCCCAGTCAAAGAGAGCTATCCCGGCGCTTAGATCTTTCCCTCGGGCTGGTGAATGCCTTTCTAAAACGGCTTGTCACCAAGGGGTATTTCAAGGTAAAAACCCTGCCACGAAACAGGGTGAAATATTTCCTGACCCCCAAGGGGCTTGCAAGAAAAAGCAGACTTACCGTGAAGTATCTTCGGTACTCGGTGAATTTTTATAAAGAAATCAAAACCCTTCTTTTGAACAAATATAAAGAGATGGAGTCAAACGGGCTGGACTCTATCCTGTTTTTAGGCGCAGGGGAGGTGGCCGAATTGGCCTATCTATACCTGCAGCTAACCAGTATACGGTTGATTGGAATCGTGGATGACAGGCAGAATGGAAAGGATTTCTTCGAATTTAAAGTTGAAAATTTTGATCGGCTGAATCAAAAGGATTGGGACATGGTTTTACTGACGCGCCTTGATGACACAGAGCAGGATATTAAATATCTTATTGAAAAGGGTGTGAGCCCGGAGAGGATAGCTACCTTATGAGTCAGAATTCTGCCAAGTGGTACGCCTTACATACGCGAAGCCGTTTCGAGCAAAAGGTCTATGATGGCCTTTGCGGTAAATCGCTGGAGGCCTTTTTACCCCGTATTCAGGTAATGAGCCGACGCAAAGATAGGCGCAAAATGATAATGATCCCTATGATACCCGGGTATGTTTTTGTTCGATCACAGCTTCAAGCCGAAGAACACCTGCAAATTCTAAAAACAGTAGGGGTCGTGCGAATGGTTGGCTTCAGGGGCGAAGCCGCACCCGCCAATGAAGAAGAGATGTCCTCTCTGATGATACTGGACGGAACAGACCGTACAGTGCAGAATCGTGACTATATGAAGAAAGGAGATCGAGTCATAATCGCCGAGGGCCCCCTGAAGGGCCTGATGGGATTTTATCTTCATCATAAGGGCCAAACAGACAAGGTGGTTGTGTCTGTTGAGCTTCTGCACCGATCTGTGGAGGTAGAGATCGAAGGCTGGGCCTTAGAGAGAGTCCCATAACGCGAGTGTCGGCATTAACTGATTGATTGTTTTTGGGTGTACATTGGCCCAATCACCTTAGTGCCAACCATGAAATAAAAGTGTTGTGAGATAAGCTATTTTGTGATCTTTTTTGCCGATAAGCCAGTTAGCCCTTTGCTCGGGCAACTTGATTGTTTGGAATTTCCTTTTTTAAAAAAAGCGGCGAAATCCTGCCTAGGCGGGATATAGAATCGCCAAACGATTGTATAGCTTTTCGGTCTCATGTAACCGAAGAGGCGGAGCTATATATCTTGTTGGGCTGACAGATTAAAGATCACAGCCAGATGGTCCGCCGTGTTAGGATTGAAGCGGTGAAACCGCGTAATAATAGAGAATTCAGGCCCATCGAAGATCCCGCTATTCGGGGGAGGACGTGGATTTCTATTTTGAATTAGATTTTATGGGAGTATGGAAATGAAAACACTGATCACGGGTGGAGCAGGTTTTATTGGGTCTCATTTGGCAGAAAAGCTGCTGGGTTTGGGGCATGAGGTTTTTATCATTGACAACCTGTGGAC
>JAIWDV010000164.1:0-4595 GCA_048632525.1 Bacteroidales bacterium
CGGGCCTCTCTTGCACCCAGCAGCCCAAGGGCCCATACAGCCAGACCCCTTAGCGTGGCACCCCGGGCTTCCAGGAAGCGCAGCAGATGTGGAACAGCATCCCGAATCAACTTCGGTCTTACCTGTGCCACCCGGCCGATACCCCAAAGTGAGCCTTCCTGCAAGGGTTCGTGTTCGAGGAAGTTACCGTCCTCTCTAATGTAGGATATCGGCACCCGGGCATACTCCCTGGCAAGCCCTCCATGACAGGCTATAATCTCTCCTATTGCCTCAGGACACCCCCAGCCAATACCACCCGACTCATCATTTAACTGCCACATCAGCCTCCGCATAATCACACGGGCCGACTCCATGTCTTGCTCTGCAAGATTTGACACAACCGCCCCAAAGGCAGTTACCGTGGCCCATTTTATTTTCGAATCGGTACTGAGAAGAAAAGAAAATAGAGGGTTAATCACCTTTCGAGCAGGCAATTTACACAGGGTAACCAGGTCCTGCTCAAAGTTATTTGAAGAAACAAGTTCCAGGACCTTCTTCTTAAACTCTCTGCCGCTTATCTTACCGGTTGCCATATTCCCTGCTATCCTTTAACATTCCGACCATGAAAATATTCTTCCTCCTGCTCTTCTGGAGCCTCTGGTACGTAAATTTTTCCTCTCGCACAGTCATTTCTCCTCTTCTACCCATTATCGAAGACGAGTTCGCGATCAGCCATGCCGTGGCTGGCAGCATCTTTTCCTTCTTATCCATAGGCTATACAATTACCCTGCTCCTGTCAGGGGTGCTATCCCCCCGCATTGGCTACAAACGTTCCATTGCACTGGGTTTATTGATTTTGATGACGTCACTGTTTTTTCTAAGATACTCTACAACTTACGCTTCCCTTGCTGTTGCCTCCCTGTTTATCGGGCTCGGAGCAGGCATATATTTGCCCAGCGCCATTCCCCTGATAACCGCAGTTTTCGGACGTGAGCACTGGGGAAAGGCCATTGCCTTTCATGAAACGGCTGCTTCCTTCAGCGTTTTCTCCATTCCACTGCTGACAGCCATTGCCCTGCGCTTTCTCAACTGGAGGGCTATCTTTTTCATTATAAGTGCAGCCTGCCTGATTGTTTGTACCTTTTTCTGCATCTTTTCTCCAGATCCCAGCCCTCAGAAGGGAAAAAGAGTCCGGTTTTCAAGCGTGTTGCGTCGCAGGGATTTCTGGATCATGGCAATCCTCTGGGTTTTCGCCGCCTCCTGTGCCCTCGGCCTCTACAACGTAATTCCCTTATTTCTCGTCAAAGAGAACGGGATGAGCCTGGAAACGGCCAATACTATTTTTGGTTTATCCCGCATCGGGGGCTTTTTTGTTGCTATAACTGCTGGTTTTCTTGTTGATCGGTATAGGGCTAAAAAAATCCTGTTCCTTGTGATATTGTTTACAGGGCTATCAACTATGAGTCTGGCCTTAGCACAAACCATACCCTTTCTTGTGGTTATGCTTTTTGTTCAGGCGACCATTTATCCCGCGTTTTTCCCAGTTGCCCTGGTAGCCATGTCCAGGCTCACGGATTTCAATGAACGAAGTATCTTCACCGGTACAACCATAGCCATTGGGGTGATCTTTGGAATTGGGCTTACTCCCGTCATCCTGGGAGCGGTGGCTGACGTATGGAATTTCAAGGTTGGTATTTTTGCTCTTGGGGCCCTTACAACAGTTTCCTGCATTTCCCTGAAAGGCATTAGAGGTATTTAGAGTAAAGATCCACACCCAAAGGGAGAGGGGACCCTATAGCCTCCGGACTTGAATCTGAGGAGTACTGGAGTAATGGAGTGCTGGAGTATTGCTGTGTTTTGTGGCTTCTGGCTACGTCCAGTTTATAAAACAAATACAGGCGATGGCTCCTTATGACTGCTTCTTATGGCAACCTGCGCATTTCTGGTATGCACCGGTCTTTTTATCCTCTTCGGCTAACGCCTTATGGCATAATTTACAGTTGTAGTGAAAGGCCTTTTGGAGTTTTATTTCGGTAATCTCTTTTTTTATCGGATCGTGGCATTCCCGGCATTTCTTTGTCTCAGCCCAGGGAGCCCACACATTTTCTTTGTCTTTGTATTCGTGGTGGCATTCCCAGCACAGTACCCTGTAGTCCTGCGCATGCTTCCTGTGGCTAAATTCAACGGGCCCCTTCCTGTCCTTTTTATATCCCTCATTATCAATGATGACGACATCCAGCTCCATTGAGCCGCTGCCTTCTCCAACCTGGGCAGCGTCATTCTCAGCCGCCTTCTGCGCCTCAACTTCAACCCCGACGAACATTCCAGCAACGGACAGCACTGTTATCAACAAAACGCCAAGAAAAGCAATCCATTTTCGATCCATCTGTAATTCCCCTTTCGCTATTTCATTACTTGCCTCGCTTGCTTCTCCTTCTATAGAGTTTTCTTGTGTTGTTGTCAATATCCTTTTATGGTGGTTAAGACCAGCCTTTCCCCAATGGAAACCGGGGTTTTCTTGCCATTTGGCATTACTTACTGCTAAGGTATTACCCCTAACCAAAAGGAGGCTTATAGTGACGTTGGTACGAATCCTTATTATCTTGTTTTCTTTGCCTGTTCTGGCACAAACGGTTTTGGCTGCTGAAACGAAATTTACCATTATTCACTCAAACGATATGCACTCCCACTTTCTCGCAACCGCCCCCAATATCGAGTATACTCCTTTCATCACCGGGGACGACGACACCATCGGCGGATGGGCCAGGATTGCAACCGTTATCAAAGAAGTAAAAAATACCCGCCAAAATCCTGTCCTGGTGCTGGACGCCGGTGATTTTCTGATGGGCTCTCTTTTTCATCTTCTTAGCCGGGACCAGGCTTTTGAGCTACGGCTGATGAAGATGATGGGGTATGATATGGTCACCCTGGGCAATCACGAGTTTGATCTGAGACCTCAGGGCCTGGCCCGGATACTTACAACTGCCCATCGGTTGGGACAAATTCCGCCGCTGGTTCTCTCGAATGCAATTTTCAGTCCGCAAAGCAACGAGGATGATGAGCTGGAAAAGGTTTTCGCCCAGGGAATCGTCAAACCTTATCGGGTGCTGGTAAGAGAAGAAATCCGCATCGGCATTTTCGGTCTGATGGGCAAAGACGCTGCCGAAGTGGCTCCGTTCGCCTCACCCGTCAGCTTTGATGATCCGATCCTAACCGCCCGGAAGATGGTAGACGTCCTGCGGGAAAAAGAAAAAGTAGATATGGTGATCTGTCTGTCCCATAGCGGTCTTTCTGAAGATAAAGATGATTCGGAAGATGAAATTCTGGCCCAACAGGTAACCGGTATCGATATCATTATCAGCGGCCACACCCACACAAAAACAAAAGGAGCCCTGCAGGTTAACAATACGATCATTGTCCAGGCCTGGGAGTACGGAAAGCAATTGGGGGTGCTCGATATCGAATACAAAGACGAGCGCGTTTCTCTTAGAGAATATCGCCTTGTAGATATTGATGACACGATTAAAGGCGACACCGAAATTTCAAACCGGATTAAAGCGTTTGAAGCTGAGATCAATCAGCAGGTTCTGACCGACGACGCACTGGAATTTAGAACGGTTATTGCCCAAACCGACTTTGATCTGACCATAGACACCGATGAGTCAAATCTTGGCAATCTCATCGCCGATTCCATCCGCTGGTACATTCACCAACACGACTACGATCCGGCCGACCCGACCACCAAGGTCGCCGTTTCGGTGATTTCCAACGGCGTTATCCGGGATCCCATCGTCAAAGGCCATACAGGCAAAGTTGCGCTCTGTGACATGTTCCGGGCCATTCCGCTGGGAATCGGCTTCGATGATGCAGGCACCATGGGCTATCCCCTCATCACCCTCTATGTTTATCCGTCTGAATTGAAAAAAACCCTGGAAATCATAACCAGCATTTATCCACTCAAAGGCAGCGACTATTTTCTGCAGTTCTCCGGGGTCCGGTTCACATATAATCCGAATCGTATGATCTTCGATCGGGTTACGGAAATCTGGCTGGGCAATGAAGAGGACGGGTACACACCTCTGGACTATTCTGAATCCAATCAGGCGCTGCTGCGGGTAGCCGCAGATATCTACAATGCGACATTTTTAAAAATTATTGGAGACTTTACCTGGCATACACTGGACATTGTCCCCAAAGATCGCAACGGCAACCCCATAGAGGATTTAGAAACTGTGAGAGTGGACGCGGATAAAAAAAGCCCCGGAATTCAAGAGATGAAAGAATGGAAGGCCGTTATGGAGTATATACGGAGTCTTCCTGACACCGACGGCGATGGGATAGCCAATATTCCGGAAAAATACAGGGGCAAGCTGGGAAGAAATGTGGTTGAGGCCAGTTGGAATCCCTATAGACTGCTCAAACGCGGAACTTATGTGACCTGGATTGCTTTTGCAGCATTAATGATAGGGCTTGTTTTGGTTTTGGCCGCAGCCTGGTTCATCGCCAAGAAAATCAGGCATTGATGCCTGTCCCGCTGTATTTAAGCGGGGTGTTTATAATTTTCGCCTTCCCCCCCGCTCGAAGTTCGGGATTTTCAACCCGCTCAAAGTCCGGGG
>JAIWDV010000165.1:0-4590 GCA_048632525.1 Bacteroidales bacterium
TGAGGATGGGCCCTGGTTTGATCAAATTGTTGGGTGTGATGATAAAACAACAAGAGGGTTTTTAAAATTGCAGCAAACTATCCGCAGTCTAAAGCCGGATATTGCCGTCGTATTACCGAGCTCTCTCCGCTCTGCCCTGATTGTATGGTTTGGCGGGGTAAAGGAAATATACGGATACCGCAGAAATTTTAGATCGTTTCTATTAAATGGTGGTCCGAAGCCCATTCATTCTGAAAACGGGATTTTGCCTGTTCCCATGGCAGACTATTACATGGAAATCTGCCGCTGGTTAGACTTGAAAATTCCGGATGTGATGAAGCCCGGTCTTTTTCTGTCTGAATCACTTGAAGAAAAAGGGAAACAACTTCTTGACAAATACGGGATAGGACCTGACACAATGGTCATCGGGATGAACCCGGGCGCAAAATTTGGTTCTTCCAAATGCTGGCCCCCTGAATATTTCGCAAAGCTGGCCGAACTGTTTATTAAACGATGGGACTGCAAGGTTTTACTGTTTGTCGGCCCCGGAGAAGATAATATAGCACAATCTATTATTGAGACCAGTAAGGCAAGGATTGTCAACACAGGCCCTGACAGGGTTGATTTGGCCCTTTTGAAATATTTGATTAAAAGATGCCAGCTTCTAATAACAAATGATACTGGTCCCAGGCACTATGCGGTTGCTTTCAATGTCCCGGTAGTTGTAATTATGGGACCCACTGATCCTCGATATACTGCTGCGAATCTTGAAAAAACACTTGTCTTACGCCAGGAATTGGATTGTTCCCCCTGTCATAAGAAAGAATGCCCTCGCGATCATGAATGTATGTCAATGATAAAACCTGAAACGGTATTTAAGGGAAGCGAAAACCTGCTTCAGAAAGTTTCATAAACAATGAAATCATCTTATTATAGCGAAAAATGGTCTGCCCTGAAAACCCAGGACGTTGACCCGAACAGTATGAGACGACTGTCACGTCAGATTGCCTACTCTTTTCTGGATTACTATCTAAAGGATTGTTATTACGAAAAGGAATATATTGATCTGCTTTGTGAGATGACGACCTTTTCAGAGGATCCGAAGCTTATCAATCCTCCGGCAGAGGCGCTTTTTAGCATTATTGTGGAGAGTTTATGTGATGATTTTGAAGAATTACAAACAATGACCTACAACAAGGTAATGGCTCAGGTGATTTCATATTGCCGCAATGTCCCGGCAGGCAAAGAGCTTGACCTCACCTTGAATGATTTTGGAATGTATTCGTCTAAGGATCTTCTTGACCGAATAAACAGAATACGAATCAATAATAACTCTTTATCCAGCCAAAAACGTATTCGAAAAATAATATTATTATCCCGTGTTACCATTGGCGCAGATGTTGCCATCACAAGTGTGGTTTTCCAGCGGTTAAACATGATCTTCCCCGAAGCACAATTTGTGCTTATTGGCAACAGCAAATTAGAAGAACTTTATGGCGGAAACCCCAGGATCAAAATAAGAAGGCTTGCGTATTCCAGGAAAGGAGGGCTGTTGGAACGCTTGTCAAGCTGGCATTCTGCCCTAAAAATTATTCAGGAGGAAACGGCTTCTTGCCCGGCAGAAGAGACCATTCTTATGGATCCGGACTCTCGCCTTTCCCAACTTGGTGTTTTGCCGCTGTTTCCACTTGACCGTTACTTTTTTTTCGATAGCCGCTCTGACAGTTCTTTGAACAAAACCATGTCTATGGCAGAATTGGCAAACTCGTGGTTAGATAAAATACTCGGTGATAAAAACTTTTGTTATCCTGAGGTGTGGATTACGAGATCTTATGTGGACATTGCAACACACTTTTGTAAAATGTTACGAAACAAAGGTGCAAAAAGGATTATTGTCGCAAATTTCGGGGTTGGCGCTAATCCGCGCAAAAGGGTTGGCAGGCGTCTGGAGGAAGAACTGCTCCTGACACTATTGCAGGAACCAAACACCGTAATACTATTGGATAAAGGATTTGGCGATGAGGAGTTGGATTACACAAACACACTGATGAATACTATTAAGGAACAAGGCCATTCTGTGTTACACTCCTCATTTGGTTCAGGGGATAATGTGAGTTTTGGCTGGGGCCTCATTGGTATTCAAAGCAGAATTGGAGAGATAGCTGCTTTGATTGCAAAATGCGACGAATTTATAGGTTATGACTCTGCATGTCAGCATATCGCGGCAGCTCTGGGAACTCCTTGTGTAACGATTTTCGCAGGTTCAAATAACATGCGTTTTGTCCGCCGGTGGAGTGCATATGGACGAAAAAGCAGCAATATAGTACACGTGGACACCTTGACCGATCCCTCCTCAATTGAAGTAGAGGACATAATCACTCGCATCATGCATCTGAGGTTTAAATAGAACATGAAGATACTTTTCATTTACCCTAATGCAAACTCGCAACTGGGCTTTAATTATGGCATTGCCCATATGTCCGCATTGCTTAAAAAAGCCGGGCATACTGTAGCGTTATGGCAGCTTTGCGAAGATATTGATCCTTTACCTTCTAAAGAAGAGTTTATTAAGCGGCTTAAATATATGGCGCCGGATATTGTGGGATTTTCAGTGGTCACGAATCAATGGCCTTATGCAAAAAAACTTGCTGAATGGGCGCGCGAGGCAACTTCTGTTCCCCTGGTATGTGGTGGAATTCATGCCATGGCTGCACCGGAGGAAACTCTAAAGACAAGCTCATTTGACTATATTTTTCGCGGCGAGGCAGAAGACGCTTTTCTCGAATTTGTGGAAAAAATTGCCAGGGGAGAAGATGTCTCAGAAGTGAGAAATCTCGGGTTCAGGCAAAATGGTACAATTCGGATTAACCCTGTCAGACCATTACCGGATCTCAGGAAGCTGCCGTTTAAGGACTATGATATTTTTGATTTCCAGAGAATTATTGATGCAAAAAATGGCTGGGTCGGTTTAATTGCCTCTCGCGGATGCCCGTTTTCCTGCACATACTGCTTTAATCACCAGATGGTATCGCATTATCGAAATGATCTTAATTGTAGTTTCAAACAGCTTAATTATATCCGGCATTTTGATGTAGAACAGGTAATTGATGAGATTAAATATCTTGTCAGAACTTATCGAAATATTAAGATGTTTATTTTTGATGATGACCTTTTCACCTTTTATAGACAGTATGTAATAGATTTTTGCATGGCCTACAAAAAGATATGTTCTATCCCTTTTGTGGTGAACGCTCATGTTGGTTTTTTCGACGAAGAACGGGCGCGTTATCTATCTGAAGCAAATTGTAAGATTGTCAAGTTTGGGGTTGAAAGCGGTAGTGAGACCATTCGCAAAAAAGTACTTCAGCGCCATATGAAAAACGAAAAGATCATTAAGGCAATCCGGACTGCCCATCAATTTGGGATGCACACTTCAGTTTTTTTGATGATCGGTCTGCCTGACGAGACACATGAAGATGTAATGGCTACCATCAGATTAATGGGAAAGGCTAAACCGGGTCGTTACCGCTGGTCGTTTTTTTTCCCATATCCTGACACTAAGGCGTATGAGATAAGCGCTAAAGGTAAGTATATTGACTATGGAGAGATGTCTCATATGGTAAACTTCACTGAAGGGTCCTGCCTTAATTTTGGAGAAGAACATAATCTCTTCCTGAAAAAGGTGGGGAGAGTTATGCCCTGGTTTGTGAATGCCTGTTCAGACCTTCCCGTGGCTGACTTTTATAGAAAAAAAGTGGAAGAAGTCCTATCATTGGACAAACAGGCATGGGAGGAGAAAGAAGACAGACTTATTGGGGAAGACAAGAAAATTTCCGAAGGTTTTGTGAAGCAGGGGCTTAGCCATTACGCAATAAAATATAATCCCTTCATGGGAGTCATCTCCGATTATTTTACTACCGAAGACTAACAATCGGTAACGGTTTGAATTCCATATTCTATGGCCAGCTTTTCACTGTACTTGGCCTTCCTTCCTTGACAGTTTTCGCGGGGACACAACTGGCAGCTATAAAATGGTATTTCCGTGGGAAAGAAGATACCGGATAGTGATTTGGTCGGAATCATAAGAAGGGTTTCGGTCAGGTACACACCGATGGAGGCTCGCACATCCCCGAGAATTGAAAATAGCGGCCGTTGCCCTTCAAGATCCCAATCCTTCAGGGACCCAGGGCTCATATAGGAAATACAACCGAGAGCGTATTTGGATCGCAAATGATCTTCCAGGTATTTTCGTGCTGTGATGAGCGCTATATTTCCAATTGTATCGAGATAGTACTGTTTGAGAAAATCCTTGCATGCCCTGGCGTATTCTTCCAGCTTGCTGCCTATGGTGACCACAAACGGGAAAACACGCCCTACATTATCCATATGCCTGCGCAAAACCCGGCTGGTAAAACGGATACCATCAATAACTATAGCATCTTCAGGTTTTGATTCTAAATAACAATCCCTGTATACGGCCCTGGCCCTGATAAGGGGTTGCACCTCCTTTATAAGGGCTTGGACATGGCTTGAGTCCTCTCTACCTTCCATGTGTAGTTCTTTCTTGATTTCTTGCATGTCCAGGCTTATGCGTATGTTATCCAGGATTTC
>JAIWDV010000166.1:0-4583 GCA_048632525.1 Bacteroidales bacterium
GATGGCATGGAAAACATTGAACGGGGGCGCTATTCAGCAGCAACCGAGGACTTTCAGAATTTAAAGGACAGGTATCCTTACAGCAAGTTCGCAATCACGGCTGAGCTCAAGATGGCCGATACCCTTTACAAAAGGGAGCTTTATGATGAGGCCTTTGACGCTTATGATGAGTTTGAAAGACTACACCCAAAAAATTCAAATATTGCTTATGTGATCTACCAGAAGGGGATGTGCCACTTTTCACAGGTGAGCACCATTGATAGAGATCAATCCAACACGCACGCGGCCAAAGAGCAGTTCGAGCGCCTTGTCAGGAAATTTCCCAGAACTGAGTACGCCAACAGAGCGCGCAGGAAAATACGGCAATGTTATATTAGCCTTGCTAATTATGAATTATATGTCGGCCATTACTATTACAAAATGAAAGAATATCGGGCCGCCATGGGTAGGTATCGATACCTTCTCGAAAACTATCCGGACCTGGGCCAATATCACGAAGCACTTGAATATTTAAGCAAATGCAAGGATAAACTGGCAGAGAAACAGGAGAATTCGTGATAGTTTAAATCAAACCACGCCATTTCCAATAAGGTCATACAGGCCTTCAAAGGCGTTTTCCAATTCCTCCGGCTTGCTTCCTCCACCCTGGGCCATATCTGGCCGACCCCCTCCCTTTCCGCCAACGATATTTGACAATTGCCTGATAATGTCTCCGGCCTTGAATCGATCCATCAGGTCTTTTGTGACCACACAGGTCAGCATAACTTTTCCTTCTTTTTCGGCTCCTAACAGGACAATGCCTGAGACTAACCTGTCCTTTATTCTGTCTGCTGATTCGCGAAGCTCTTTCGGAGAATCGGCCTCCATTTTCCGTGCAATGACCTTGATGCCCCCGATTTCCCTGGCCTCGGAGAGAACGTCCCGGGACTTTGTGGAAAGGAGTTTCGATTTCAGGGATTGGATCTCTCTATCTTTTTCCTTATGCTCCTTTAAAAGCCGCTCAACTCGCTCTTCCAATTGATCCGGGGCTGCCTTGAGTAGCGAAGCCGCAGTTCTCAGATCTCTTTCCAGCTTCTGGTCATATCTAAGGGCCGCCTCCCCGGTCAGGGCTTCGATCCGGCGCACATTGGCCGCGACCGCGCTTTCACTTATGATCCGAAAAAGCCCGATATCACCGGTACGTTTGGTGTGAGTGCCGCCACACAACTCCATGCTGACACCATCCCCAATGGACACAAGCCTTACTGTTTTACCATATCGCTCTTCAAAAATGGCCATGGCCCCGGTTTTCATTGCCTCTTCTTTGGACATTTCAGTGGTATGAAGTGGCAGGTTTTCGCGGATATGCTCGTTAACAACACGTTCGACCTCAGCTAACTTTTCCGTAGACACTTGAGTGAAATGGCTAAAATCAAAGCGAAGCCTATCGGGTGCGACCAGAGACCCGGCTTGTTTTACATGGTCACCCAGGTTCTCCCTGAGGGCAGCATGGAGTAAGTGGGTGGCAGAGTGGTTCCGGATCGTGGCATTTCTTGTTATCTCATCAACCTGCGCTTTCACCTCGTCACCAACGGAAAGCCTCCCGGCTTCCAGATGCCCTTTGTGAACAACGAGATCCTGGTTGAACTTGAGGGTATCTGTGACACGAAATCTCACTTTCCCATCTAATAGCCAGCCAATATCCCCGGCCTGCCCGCCGGCCTTGCCATAGAAAGGCGTTTGGTCCAATACTACCTCAACCCGGCTCCCCTCATTTGCTGAGGTTGTTTCTTTTCCGTCCACCAGCAATGCAGCCACCTTGGCCTTTGAAATAAGGGTTTGATACCCTAAAAAACGACTGGTGAAGCCACGCGCCAGGAGGCTTAGATAGGCCTTTGGGATTTCTTCCTCCCCACTGCCTTTCCATGACTCCTGAGAAAGGGTCCTTTGTCTGGACATGGCCTTTTCATAACCGGGCAGATCTACAGAGAGGTTTTCATCCCGGGCCACATCCTCCACAATATCCACAGAAAGGCCATATGTATCGTAGAGCTTAAAGGCCACGTCACCGGGAATGGTGTCTCTTCCTTTGGCCTTCAGTTTATTAATCTCTTCATTCAGGACCTTCACACTGTATTGGAAGGTGTCCGCAAATCGCCTTTCTTCATTACTCACTATCCCTTCAATAAGGCCCTTTGACTGGACAATTTCCCCGTAATCCTTGCCCATCATTTCGATCACTTTGCTGCAAATGATGTGGAGAAAAGCATCTTTCAGGCCAAGGACCTGCCCGAATCGAATAGCCCTTCGGATAATGCGTCTTAAGACATAGCCCCGGCCTTCATTGGAGGGCATGATCCCGTCGCCTATCAAGAATGTGGCTGCCCGGGCATGGTCAGAAATGACGCGGAAGGATACATCCTGTTTATTGTCCTCACCATACCGCTTTTCACAGAGGTCTTCTGTCCGGGAGATAAGGCCTTTGAACAGATCGGTATCGTAATTGGAGGTCACCCCTTGAACCACTGCTGTCAAACGCTCCAGTCCCATGCCCGTGTCGATGTTCGGTTTCGGGAGTGGGGAGAGCTTGCCATCGGCACTTCTATCAAATTGTGTGAATACCAGGTTCCAGATTTCCAGGTAACGATCACAGTCGCACCCTGGCGCGCAATCCGGTCGGCCGCAGCTCAAAGACTCGCCCTGGTCAATCAGGATCTCAGAGCATGGACCGCATGGACCGGTATCGCCCATGGTCCAGAAATTGTCTTTCTCACCCAGACGGACGATTCTCTCCGGGGGAATACCTATCTTGTTCTCCCATATTTTGTAAGCCTCGTCATCGTCCCGGTACACGGAGACATACAAGAGGTCTCCGGGCAACTTATAGCCTTCCGTCAAAAGTTCCCATGCCCATTCTATGGCCTCTTCCTTGAAGTAATCCCCGAAGGAAAAATTTCCAAGCATTTCAAAGAAGGTATGGTGCCGGGGCGTGTAGCCCACATTTTCAAGATCATTGTGTTTTCCCCCTGCACGTACGCACTTCTGGGAATCAACCGCTCTGGTGTAGCCTCTTTTCTCCTCTCCAAGAAAGAGCCTCTTGAAAGGCGCCATCCCCGAATTAATAAAAAGCAGGGAGGGATCATCCAGCGGGACCAGTGAAGAACTTTCTACAATCTCGTGTCCATGTGACTTGAAGTAGTCAAGAAACTTTTGTCGTATTTCTCTAAAATTCATTGTCGTATCCATATAGTTTACTTGCCTGCCTTTTTCTCCTTCTTGGTGTCAATCTCTTCCTTTATCTTTCCAAGTCCCGACTTTTCTATGACAAGCTGTCTGATTTTGTCCCTGATATCTGTGTTTTCCGCCAAAAAGCGTTTAACATTTTGTCTGCCCTGACCAATCCTTTCTTCGCCAAAGGAGAACCAGGCCCCGTTTTTCTCCACAATCCCCAGGGAAACACCCAGGTCAAGGATATCACCCTCCTTGGAGATTCCGTGCCCATAAATGAGATCAAACTCCGCTTCCTTGAACGGGGG
Organism: Bacteroidales bacterium; assembly: GCA_048632525.1. Classification (GTDB taxonomy): domain Bacteria; phylum Desulfobacterota; class DSM-4660; order Desulfatiglandales; family Desulfatiglandaceae; genus 4484-190-2. The sequence continues at coordinate 3,516 of JAIWDV010000166.1, forward strand.
CGCAATTTTATTTTTTACTACTTTTACCCTGGTCCTGTTTCCTACTATCTGGTCTCCCTCTTTAATGGCGCCGATGCGCCGGATATCCAGCCGTTGCGTCGCATAGAACTTCAAGGCATTGCCGCCAGTCGTGGTTTCCGGGTTACCGAACATGACCCCAATTTTCATACGTATCTGGTTAATGAATATGACACATGTTTTTGATTTGCTGATGGCTCCCGTAAGCTTCCTTAGGGCCTGGGACATGAGCCTGGCCTGCAACCCCATATGGTGGTCACCCATATCCCCCTCAATCTCGGCCCTGGGCACAAGGGCGGCTACAGAATCAACGATCAGGACATCGATGCCGCCGCTTCTCACAAGGATCTCCGCAATATCAAGTGCCTGTTCGCCGGTATCAGGCTGGGATACCAACAGGCTATCCACATCCACCCCGAGCTTCCTGGCGTAACCCACGTCAAGGGCATGCTCAGCATCCACAAAGGCCACCATCCCGCCCTTTACCTGGGCCTCGGCAGCAATATGAAGGGCTAAAGTGGTCTTTCCTGAGGACTCGGGCCCGAAAACCTCCAAAACCCTTCCCCGTGGGACACCACCAATGCCAAGTGCTATATCCAACGCGAGGGACCCTGTAGAAATAGCAGGTATGTCGATGACCCTCTCCTCCCCCATCTTCATGATGGAACCCCTACCAAATTGTCTCTCTATCTGAGAAATGGCCTGTTCCACCGCTCTTTCTCTATCCATAGGTTTTCCCTCCCTAAGCAAGTGCGCTAAAGCGCCTAAAATGACTAAAATGAACTAAAGTTAATGAGTCGCTTCGCTCCATCCGTTTAAAACTCCCAAATTCTTCAATCCCTAAATTTCCCCAATCAGCGGCCATGTCTTCAACTCAGAATATACAGCGCCGCCTGGCTTCAAGTCACTTTTAAACAAAGCCAGTTCTTTAAGGGTACACACCGGACTTGTCAGATCCTGATATTTTAACAGGAGGTCATCAAGATGGGTCCCGGACTTCGCACCTTTCCTAAATCTTCCGATGGTCAGGTGGGGTCTAAATGGCCGCTT
>JAIWDV010000167.1:0-4576 GCA_048632525.1 Bacteroidales bacterium
AATATTAATGAAACCCAATCGGTTCCCCTCTACTGGTCAATTAAACGATTTATCATAAAGTATGAGACCCGAAAAGGCAAGTTTTCGCCGAATTCCTTGGATTTTTCATGAGATCTGCTTTTTTCACCTTGAAAATTCAATTATTGTGGCTATTTTACTTGACAACAATAAAATTGTAAGGCATAAAAATCGATTCGCAATTTTAAATTTTTTGAGAAAGGACGTGATTAAAATGGTTTGTACAAGCGTAAAAGAAGGGTATGAGTGTTTTTTCATGAACAAGAAAGGCTGCGAGTTTAATGGTGGTACCTGCCACACCGTAGTTGAGCAATGTGAAGGTTGTCAGAAAGTCAAAGATTTTCCCACCGGTAAATATTGCCTCTCCTTTCCCGATCCTGCCTCCAAATGGCTTCATGGAAACTGCAATATGGCTACACACTTGAAGGCTGCCAGCGATAAAGGAAACGGGAAACTAAACCCCCTTAAGGCTTCGAAGCGCAGGGCTGGGTAGTTTTCATTTCGGAAACTTAGTCCTCCCCATTTCTTCAGGTAGTTATTAGGAGAAAAAGGCCGGTTCTTTTCTAACGGAAGGGATTTGTATGTCTATCGGGTGAGGTGGATCAAAAATTCGCGGTTCCCTTTGGGGCCAAGGAGTGGGGATGGGATATGCCCCATCACGGTCCAACCTAAATCTCTAAAAACGTCGCTGAGACCATCAACAACCTGTTGATGGAGTTTTGGATCCCGCACCACTCCTCCCTTGCCCACCTGCCCCTTTCCAACCTCGAACTGAGGTTTAATCAGGGCAATTATAAAGGCATGTTTTCGGAGGAGATCAGAGACCGGAGGGACCACAAGCCTGAGTGATATGAAGGAAACGTCAATGACCGCTCCGTCGATCGTTTCTTCTATGTCGCAGGGTTTTAAGTAGCGGATATTTGTTCTTTCAAGGACTTTGACCCGGGGGTCCTTTCGCAGGCCCCAATCAAGCTGCCCGTAACCCACATCTACCGCGATAACCTTATGGGCCCCGTGCTTAAGAAGACAGTCTGTAAATCCACCTGTGGAAGCACCTACGTCCAGCAGGGTCTGCCCTTTAGTTATCACTGAAAAATGGTTCAGGGCCGCTTCCAGCTTCAGTCCGCCCCGGCTTGCATAGGGCGGGGAAACCTTATTCGTGACGATGGAGGCCGAAGTCGGTATAAGGCGCCCCGGTTTGTCAACCGGAAACCCGTTGACCTGCACAAGGTCTGCCATGACCATGGCCTTAGCCCTTTCGCGACTCTCGGCCAGACCTCTTTGTACCAACAGTTGATCCAATCGTATTTTACTGTTTTTGGGCCTGTTGGCAGAAATCCCTCGCCTCCTTTAAAATCCCGGTGGTATCAAGGCCGTATATTTCCCTCAAAAGTGGAGACGCTCCATGCTCCACAAACTTGTCGGGCAGACCAATTCGTCTCATGTGGACATTTACTATGCCCAAATCATTAAATAGCTCCAGGACCGCCCCCCCAAGCCCACCCTGTCTGATATTTTCTTCCACTACCAAAACCCTGCCAATTGAGGTTGAAAGCTCCCCCAGCCCCGGGTCAATTGGCTTTACAAAACGGCAGTTCACAACACCAACAGACAATCCTTCCTTTTCTAAATCAGCGGCTGCCTCCATGGAAGGATAAACCATATTTCCCAGGGCCAGAATGAGCAGATCTTTGCCTTCCCTGAGGGTCTCTGACTGACCTATAGGGATTTCCTGGTACTTTGTGTCTATTGGGACTCCGAGGCCTTTGCCCCTTGGATATCTGATAGCAACGGGACCTGGGTGTTTCAAGGCCGTGTAGAGCATTTGCCTTAGTTCGTTTTCATCTTTGGGGGCCATGACGGTCATATTTGGCAGGCTGCGCAAATAAGTGATATCAAAATGACCATGATGGGTAGGCCCGTCTTCTCCCACAAGCCCACCACGATCAATGGCGAAAATAACCGGCAGGTTGGGCAGGCATACGTCATGGATAACCTGATCAAAGGCCCTCTGTAGAAAAGTAGAGTAAATCGCCACGACCGGTCTAAAACCCTCTGTGGCAAGACCCGCAGCGAAGGTGACTGCGTGTTGTTCCGCGATTCCCGTGTCCATAAATCGTTCCGGGTACTGTTCGGCAAACTTTGACAACCCGGTCCCCTCAGGCATGGCTGCTGTAACGGCAAACAGTTTTTTATTGGTTCGCGCGAGGTCTACCATGGTGTTCCCAAAGATCTCAGTATAAGATGGCAAAGGCTTGGTCCTGCCCTTTGGAGTGGAGCCCGTGGGGATCTCAAAGGAACCAACCCCGTGGAAGTGTGCCGGGTCCTTTTCGGCTGGCTCGTATCCTTTCCCCTTTTTCGTGAGCACATGCACTAAAACCGGACCTTCCAGGTGGAGTGTATTGTTGAAGGCCTCAATGAGGCGATCGATACGGTGTCCTCTGATAGGCCCTATGTATTTGAATTTAAAGGCCTCGAAAAGCATGCCAGGAGTAAAAAAAGTGATAAAAGAATCTTCGCTTTTGCGCACCAAACTAAGGATGTTTTCGCCAACACCCGGCAGGGATTTTATGAAGCCCTCCAGGTCTTTCTTTAAATTGACAAACCGCCTGCCGGTCATCTTGCGGCTCAAGAAAGAGGAAAAGGATCCCACGTTAGGTGATATGGACATGGCGTTATCATTCAGGACAACGATCAGATCCTTCTCGTGATGCCCGGCCTGATTGAGTCCTTCGAAGGCCATGCCGGCTGTCATGGAACCATCGCCAATCACTGAAATAACCTTGCTTTTCTCCCCTTTGAGCCCCTTTGCAGTAGATATACCCAGGCCCGCAGAAATAGAGGTGCTGCTGTGCCCGGTATCAAACGAATCGTAATGGCTTTCTTCCCGTTTAGGGAATCCGCTGATACCTCCGTACGTCCTCAAGGTGTGAAACCGGTCTCTTCTCCCGGTAATCAGCTTGTGGGCATATGCCTGATGACCCACATCCCAGATGATCTTATCTTCCGGCGCATTGAACACATAATGGAGCGCAATGGTCAGTTCAACAACGCCCAGGCTGGGCGCAAGGTGTCCGCCGGTCTTGGATACAGTTTCAATGATCTTCTGACGGATTTCATTGGCCAGGCCTTCAAGATCACGAATAGAAAGGTCTTTGAGGTCTGCCGGGCTATTTATATTTTCTAACAGGCTATCATTTGTTTTGGAATTACTCATTTCTTTCTCTCAATAATGTATAGGGCAATCCGCCGCAGGGGTTCTGCCGCGTGATCAAATATTCGCAGCGATTCAATAGCTTCTTCAACCAGTTCGGACTGTATTTCTTTAGACTTTTTCAGGCCGAGAACCGAGGGATAGGTTGTTTTCCCTTTTTCCTGATCAGCCCCGACCTTTTTCCCCATGATATTGCTGTCCCCCTCAATATCCAGGATATCATCGGAAACCTGGAAAGCCAGACCTATCTTCCGGCCATAGGAGGTGATTGCGCGGACCTGGGATTCGTCCCCGCGCCCCAGCATGGCCCCGGAAGTGACAGAGGCTGTAATCAGGGCACCTGTTTTATGAGTATGTATAAACTCCACAAGGGGAAAATCAAGCGATTTTCTTTCGGATTGAATGTCAACAACCTGTCCCCCGACCATGCCATTATATCCGGAAGCACGGGAAATCAGACTTATCACCTTAAGCATCACTTGAGGAGCCACATTCTTCGTTAGATCGGCCCTTGTCATCAGGTTAAAGGCCTCAGTGAGCAATCCGTCACCGGCTAAAAGCGCCACCGCTTCCCCAAAAACCTTGTGACTGGTAGGCTTTCCCCTCCTCAAGTCGTCATCGTCCATCATCGGGAGGTCATCGTGAATGAGGGAATATGTGTGGATCAACTCAAGGGCGCATGCCACAGCAAGGCAATCCGTTTCAGTTCCGCCCACGGCCTCCGTTCCAGCCAGGCAAAGGATAGGCCTTAATCTTTTACCTCCTGCGAACAGGCTATATTTCATTGCCTTTATCAAATCGGATGCCGGTCCCTCAGGTTCAGGTATATAGATTTCAAGCGCCCTGTCTACAATAGCCTTTTTCTCGCTGAGATAGGACTTAAGATCAAATTGGTCTTTACTCCGCATTATTTTCTTCCTCAAGCTCAAAGGGGACCTGCGCCTGCTTCCCATCGCTTTCCTTAACCAGGAGTGTCACTTTTTGCTCAGCCTCTTCCAGCTTGTTGGAACAGAATTTGAGCAGTTTCATCCCTTCTTCAAAGGCCTTGAGGGAATCTTCCAGGGACAAGTCTCCTTCCTCGAGACCCTGTACGATTTCTTCCAATCGCTGCATTGCCTTTTCAAATTTCTTTTCAGCCATCATTCCTCCATTTACTTTAAATACTTTATAATGAGGTCGTCTTGCTGTCAAATGGGAATAAGATATCCTAACCCGGATAAACCGGAAAAGTGCCTAAAGTGAACTAAAGTTTGAAGTGAACTAAAGTTAAGGAGTCGCTTCGCTCCATCTGTTTTTATAAAAAATAGAATTCCACAACTTCCCCGCTGCAAGCGGGATAAATAG
>JAIWDV010000168.1:0-4575 GCA_048632525.1 Bacteroidales bacterium
AGGTCGTAAGCCTCAAGAATCTATCGCGTTACGGTGCCGGAAGGAAGCACAGGGCCTCTCCGGCCTCCAGCCTATAGGTGGATTAATCGGTCTCTATATAGTATAGTAGTACGGTTGAGAAGCAGGCGCTGTACGTCGCGATGGTTCGCTCGCGTGCCTTTGAGGAAGCTGCTGGCGCTCTCGCCGCTTCCGGCCGCTCGATTCGCATCAGCGTACGAATGGTTTCAGGGGAAAATCCCGCCAGAGAAACCAGAAACGTCTGTTTGCTATGTGGCAGGTAAGCGGGATACTCGGGAATAAAGTCCGGCGAGGTAAGGCGTGGCGTGCCACCTACAGCGTTGAGCACGTTGGCGGCGAGTGTCATATGCAGCATCTCCTCCATAAAAATACTGCGCAGAATTTCCGTGGCCTCCTGATTGCAGCCCTCTTTAATGGAATACAGTGCAAACAGATAGGGTGGGACCGTTGCATGTTCCAGCTCCATTGCCCATTGAAGATGTTGCCGCAGACTTGATAGGTCCCGAATTGCCATCACTCATTCTCCTCTGTCAACGAAATCGCAGTTCCGGTGACAGTATACCTAATTCACTACTATTAAGAACCAGGCGGAAGATTCAGGGTCAAAGATTCAGGGTCAGGTCTTTGATTTATGATTTTTAATAATTCCACTTACTGTAGAGTAATGCAACTTAAAATAGGCCCCTAACTCTTTTAAGCTATACCCCCCCATATGCGCCAACTTAAGGCACTACCACTCAAGCGAAAGCCACCAGTAGTTTTTCCACGCGAGGCGGTAAACCTTGCAATTGACGCTTACGTGGGCGTTCTTCCATTACTTTTTTAGCCATAGGCAGGTTCGCTTTTTTCCAAAAGAACACCCCAGTGATGATCGATTTCATCTCATTTCTAATCGTTTTCCAAAAGCGCCAAGGTGTTGCTTTCCGTGGCTTTTCAGGCTCAATCCCATCGACAGAAAAAGCCTTATCCGTCCTTTTGATCAATAAGGTTGTAAATAATAATTTCCCATAAAGCCAGACTTCATTGAGTGTAGAGCCTTCCGGACAGCGTAGTTTATCAATATCCAATAGGCTTTTAAGGCGTTTGATAAAGACCTCTATTTGCCAGCGTAAAGCATAGAGTGCGCCAATGGTTTCGGTCTCCAACACATTGGGTGGGACTGTTGTTAAAACCATTTGCCATTCTGCATAGGTCAATGTTTCTTGCTTCGGGCGACCTGTTTTTGAGCGTTGCTTACATTTGTACCGTGCTTCAGCACGTTTTTCTATGGGTAAGCGGCGAGCATGAACCCAAGCTTCAACATAGTCATTATCTCCATTTGACACCCACACTGGAATACAAATGTTATCCGTTTTGGACTTTTTAAGTTCATCATACATCTTTATTTTATATTCGCCTCCTACACTGAAAAGCCGCATCGAATAAGGGTTTAAACGCAGAACGATTAAGATGCCTTTTTCAGTTATATTAATAATTTCCTGAGGTTGATTATAACCACGATCAACTATGACAACATCACCTTCGATAAACGGGTAATGAGCCAAACTTTCACCGATATATTTATCGGTGACTTCAATATGAACAATGCTTAAACTGACTAAATCAATGGCAATATGTAAGCGATAAGAGGTGCCATTAGCCCCATCAACGCTTAACGAACTCCCATCTACCAATACAAAACGTAACGCGCCCGGTAACTTGGTCACGCCTGAAAACCACATTTGTTCTAAAATCATTTTTAGCCAGGGACCGCAAGATCTCAGCCGTTTTTGTATGGCTGTATCCGTTATTTTTTCATTTAACAAGGTAACGTTTCCTGCAACCTCGCGTAATACCTGATCTACGCCACAATACATCATCACTAAATGCATCAATTCCATTGGGCTTTTAATTTTACGAGCACGAAGAAAAGCTTTGCTTTTTATTGCTGTTTGCTGATAATCGAGTGGTAAATTCTCAAGTAATCCTTCAATAGTTTGTTCGTCTGATAAACTTAGTAGCATTGTTTCTTCTTGGCAAAAAGGTTTATTTTGCCAAAAAATTAATTTAAATCAACACTATGAACTCTTAAGTTGGCGCATATGGGGTCTTGCCCCCTGACAATCCGTTAAATTACTCGGTCTTTGTGGAGTACTTTGACAAGCACTGACTAATACTGTCATACAACATACAATATGCTTAACTTTCATAATACTCTCCTATTCTGCGACATTTGAACAGGTGTTAGGTAACTGTAGTCGCATCCCAATTGCCTAACATTCACCGGCTGATGTAGAGCGCAACGGAACATAAGTCTGGTGCGGCAGATGGTTGGCCACCAAATTATGTGGTCTAATCTCGACTTATCTCCACGCGGCCATGATATCCATACAGATCTGATTCATCTCTATTGCACGTGATTCAGTGTCAGCTTCGTTGTAACAGCGAAACTCCGGCGCATTGCCGGATGGGCGGAGGTGCACAATTTCATCGCTTTCAAAGGTGATACGCAGACCATCAGTGGTATCGAAAGAAGCAACCGGACCGAATTGCTCCCCAAAAATGGCCCCAATGGTCTCTTTATCCTTTGACTCATTCCCGGAATAAAGCTCGTTTATCTTGACTCTGCTCTTTTCCGTAGGAAATTCTTTCAGCCGGTTGCTGTAGGTAAACCGTTGTGGCAGTTGAGAGACCAGTGCGCTGATTGTTATGTTTTTTTCAATAGATAACAAAAGAATGGCGATATGCAGGATCACGGCGTCTCGAGTGGGCAAGGGGGATAAAATCTTTCCGCCCGATTCAATGGGGGAGGCTGTTAAAAACCCGCCATTGGCCTCATATCCTACCACCCGTTTTGCCCCTTCTTCCTGAGCCTGTTGCATCGCCTCAATTACAAAGGGTGATCCGATCCTTGTACGGTAAACCACCTTGAAAAAACCGCATTTTTCCACGGCAGAATTGCATGATACTGGTGTGGCAACTGCATCGGCCTCAAGAAACGCGGCGCAGAGAATCCCTGCCACATCTCCTCGGAGCCACTTTCCATTTTCATCGCTGATCAGCGGTCTATCACTGTCTCCGTCCGTTGATATAATGGCGTCAAAATGATATTCATCAGACCATCTCTTAGCCGCCTCTATATCTTCAGGCCTGATTGCCTCAGTGTCAACAGGAATAAAGCTCTCGGAATACCCGAGGGGAATGACATGGGCGCCCAAACCGGAAAGAATTGTGACCATATCATCACGGCCAACAGCCGAATGTTGATATACGCCTATTTTTTTTCCATTCAGGCAGTTGGGAGGGAAAAACTCGAGATAACGGTCAACGTACAAATCTGATGCTTCGCAGGTGAGCATGAGGGGTTTCACTTCAACTAAAAACATTCCTTTCTCATCAAAGAGACCCTGAGCCAGTGTTACTGCCTGGCGTCTAATGCCTGCCTCATCGTGCTTGAGGATTTCGCCTTCCCTTTTGGTGTATTTGATGCCGTTACGGTCTTCAGGGATGTGGCTCCCCGTAACCATCACCGTAGGGATTTCTTTTATGAGACCGTAATTGGCCAATGCCGGAGTTGGTAGTCTTCCGCAGCATTGTGGCTCATAGCCCTTATCCGAAATAGCCTTGGCCGCTGCCGTCATTATGCGCTCTGTGCTTGAGCGCAGGTCTCCGCCAACGGCAATAGCCCTGCCCTCTTTTAGTTCGCCTGTCTCTGCTAAGTATTGAATAAAGGCCGCTGTGTAGGCGTAACACACCCTGTCGGTCATATCATCTGCAAGGCCGCGGGCGCCGCTTGTACCGAATTTAACCCCGCTTTGAACCATCAGATCGCTAATTTGGACTGTCTCGCCCATTAGTTTTGCCCCCCCTCTGTCCCGTGAACGAGACGATAAATGAATTGTCAATAGCAGAAATAAGCCTAAGGTTTTTTGTAAACGTTCACAGGTTTCCCGCTGAAAGCGGGATTCAGGATTGCTTTTTTTGATCCCTAAACCCCTGAACGTCTATGCTATTAGCAGGATAAGTTATCCCAATATTTTTTGCCCGATCATTCCAACAAGAAAACCAAAGTTTGCGCCAAGTGCAGGAATCCAACTTTTTTTCAATTTGGACATTGGCGCAATATCCTGAAAAATTAAGTAAAGTATCCCACCACTGGAAAGCAGCATCAATGATGCTGTAATTTGCGGCATATTACTCAGCAAATAATATCCTGAAATGGCGGCGAGGACTCCTGAAAAACTCAGAAAAAACAAGATGAGTAAACATTTTTTTGAAGTATATCCACTGTTGCGCAAATCCAAATATGAATTGAATGATTCCGGCAAGTTTTGAAGGCCGATAAAGATTGCTAATAACAATCCCAAATTAGGGTCGGTAGCGAATACTGCGCCTAATGCAATAGCTTCCGGAACAAAATCCATCAACATTGCCAATAGTTGAGAAATTGTTCCGCCTTTTTTCTCTATGTATCTATCTAAAAAGAAGAAAATAATTGCTCCTGTTAAGAATAGTATTGCCATTGGTGCAACAGACAATACGTTCATGCCTTCCGGTACCAGAACGAATGCAACAGCA
>JAIWDV010000169.1:0-4556 GCA_048632525.1 Bacteroidales bacterium
TACTATGAGTATTACTTTTCCAATGAGCGTTGTCAAGCTATAGATTTTCAGATATTAAATTTCACAAGGCCAGAGAGAGGAATCCGAGTAAGTCGTACTTATTGGTACGTCGTCGAGGATTCCGACCGATAACGCAGTGAAATTGGATATATGAAAATCTATAAAAGAAAAAATGTAACTACTCAGGTGGATAGGCTGAAGACTGAAGACTGTTAGGAAAAAGCGGGGATACTGCGAATTTTGAAGCCATGCTTGGTGCAAGAACCTACTGTTTCTCCGGCAAAGCGCCGCAATCGCGTTCTTCCGGCCCCTTCGGCCTTCAGTCTAAATAGCTTCAGCCTGACTACGTGAGTAGTCACCTTCCATCAAAAAAATCTATCCCCTTTGGTGTGGATATAGGTCATTGACATGACCAACATGATGACCTATAAAGTGGAACTATGATAAGTTTAAATGTAAATGAAATAAAAACTCACTTCTCAAGTTACCTTGCCAAGGTCAGTAAGGGTGAGACCGTAATTGTCTGTAAGCGAAATATTCCTATTGCTGAGATAAAACCAATTACGGCACTTCCAAACAAAAAACGGCCAATTGGACTAGCTGGTAAAGAATATCCAGATTTCAAAATCAGCGATACTTTTTTTGAGCCTCTCCCGGACGATATTGTTGCCGCTTTTAATGGCGAAGACTTGTGAAACTACTCCTCGACACCTGCACCTTTCTTTGGGTGACCAAAGGCAGTGAAGAGCTTTCTCCAAAAGCAATCAACGCATTTGCCGATCCGAAGAATGAAGTCTGTCTAAGCGCTGTTTCTGCATGGGAGATCAATGTAAAATATCGCTTGGGCAAATTATCTCTTCCCCTTTCTCCTGATAAGTTTATTCCCAAAGAGCGAAAAAGACACCTTATCACCCCTTTAGATTTAACAGAACAAGACACTCTGCATCTATATAAGCTACCAGCCACCCACAAAGATCCTTTTGACCGTATGCTTATATGTCAGGCAATTGAGCATTCGTTAACAATCCTTACCCCGGATCCTCTTATCATCCAGTACCCAATTCGTACTCTCTGGTAACTACTGCCTGAACGAAAACCCCAAATTTTGTTTTCTCAATTTAGGTCAGGAATCATTAACATATTGAGGTTATTCCCTTTTTTAAATTCAAAATTCAAAATTTAGAATTCAAAACTGTGTCTGAATGGATTTTTCGTTCAGACACTAACTACCTCGAATTTTAGCAGATTTACTTATAATTTTGTTGGATTTTCTCTCCCGCCGACGAGCTGCATCACCAGCGGCGCCACCCAAGCTTACCGCGTTAGCGCCGTAGCGTTTCTCGCCGTCCGGTGAATGCAATTGGTTGGAACAGCCGTTTTACGATTGAAACTATGTGCCTGAATTACCTCAGAAATAAACAGTTAATGGGAATGAACAACCTGATCCAGCGTGTCAGCTACCCATTTGTTAAGGCTTTTCCCGGCGTGAGCTGCGGCAGCGGCTATTTCGGCATGTATGCCAGGGGAAACGCGTAAGGTCAGCTTGCCGGAGTAAGGTTTATCAGGGGTGCGCCCCTCTTTTTTGCAGTCGGCAAGATAATGGTCAATGGCGTTGTGGAAATCTTCGGTGAGCTGTGCTACAGTTTCACCCTCAAAGGTAATACTATCTTTTATTCCAATCACTTTGCCCCAAAAGATACTATCCTGTTCGTCAAAGTTGATTTTAGCAAAATACCCCTTATAGGTCATACTGTTCATGGCGTCACCTCCAAGCCTGTCAACCATTCACGAATTTTTTCAACAATATATTTTTTTGCTTCTTTCCCCGGATGCGGTCTATGGGCGTATTCTCTTGTGCCGGAAAGTTCCAAGACCACCCGCGAACCATCACCCTCTCGAACTTCACCGCCAAGCGCCTTGACCAGAGACTCAATATCGATAAATTTGATATTTGCCTTGGTAGGCTTGGCAAAGATGGCTGCTAATGTCTTCCGGTGCTTTGCTTTCATAGTAAATATGGTAGCACTTTCCGCCACCACAGTAAAGGGCTATCCTGGGATTGATTCAGGACAATAAGAAATACATTGATCAGGGATTTGATATATATCGTAAAACTTTAATGGCCTCGCTCTAGCACTGAGGCTTTCCAACGTACTGCTCACTTGACGCAGACGCTATCCGAAAAACTATCAAAAAAGTGATAAGCCGCCGCAAAACTACGAATGTTCTAAATCGGCTCGGCTTCTGCGGTCAAGTGCAGCAGATGGTTCGGCCTTGTTACGCAGTCCTCCGGCTTTCAGCAAGCTGGCTTGGATGCACCCACAAGTACTCTCGGAGTTCCAAGTTCATGCGGTCCAGCTCTGTCAGAAAACCGGCTACTGACATACGATAGTTCTCCAGATTTGTTTCCATCCTGCGAAGATGTGAGACCTGCTTTTGAAAGTAGGAAATCCTCTCCAAGGTCGTTTTATATTCTTCTTCGTTATGAATCATGCGTCAAAACCTCCACGATTCCTCGTTTCTTTCCATTGCGTTTGAGCTGCCAGTGCTTGATTGCTTTCTCTTCCCCATCGAATGCCGCCAAACGTCTCACCCAGAATATGCTCGCTCCCTCGTAATTCTGGGCAGCCATGTGATCGAAAAGAATCCGTGCCTCGCCAGAAACGTCCCGAACGTCAAATGTATCTTCCATAAGGAGGAAGATATCAATATCTTGTGGATGCAGCTTGTCGGTGACAAAGGATCCGAAGATGATGAAGCGAGCCACTTGCCCTGTTTCCATGGCCAGAGAGTAGATACGCTGCAATCGCTCCACCACAATCGCCCTTTGAAAACTACCTTTGCCAAAATGTTCAACAACATCGCGCAAAGTCGCTTGGTGAATTCCGGGTGGCAGATCTCCGCTCTCGTTAAACTTTGGCCATCTTTTCATGTTTGAAATTATAACTCAAAAACCGAAATAACACGAATCTACCTCGCACCCGAACGTAAAGCTCACCCGGCGCCGGTTTACAACAGCAAACCTCACATGGAATATTAAGCCCTTTTAAAGCACCCAAAAAGAAAGCACGGCAAAGAAAAGGCGCTCGGGTGAAGCGTCTGGTTGGGTGCGAAAACCAATTGATTAGGCTGTTATTCGCAACGCTTCTTGCGCTTCGTGAGGTAGCTGAATGAGAATAAAATAGGATTCGGGATAGAGATAATCTTCACCTGATTCGTCAATGACTCTCAGGTATCCCTCCTGTTTCGCATCATCATCAGGAAGAACCTGATAAATCTTTCGCTTCTCTAAATCCTCGCAATCCTTATTCTCCAGGCAAAGCGCATATCTTGGATTGTTATTTCTTTTTTCCATTATTTCAGTCCAAAAATTCTTTAATCTTAATTTTCTTTCTGCCAATACCGTGGGCTTCATACCAATGCAGTTCGGCTTTTCGGATATTTCCGCGCTGAAGCCGAACTGTGGCAACACCTTTAAGTTTTCGCCATCGACCGGAGCCATATTGCTTCCGAAGCCGCATGATATCTCGAATCTTTCCACCTACGGCAATCTGTTCAATTCTCTCAATGTCACTTATTATCTCAAAATACATGCAAAAATCCACTTATCTAATTTCGTCATTTTTTCACCCAATGCAAAGATCAGCCGCCGCTAACCAAGTGTGGCACTGAACTACAAAACAGCACTCAGCGATATGCGGGGCAGAGACTTCCAAATCTAGCGGCACGGGTTAGCGGTCGGCTGCTATTGATCTAGATTCCCTCACCGCATCAAGAATATCATTTGTAGTGGCTCTGGTCTTGATACCGCGGATATCAAAGGGTGACTTCGGTGTCTTTTTTAAGATAATAGAAAAGTTTTCTCCTCCTCGTCTTTTGATGATCACTTCTTCCGTGCGAGCGATATCAAGGACTTCCGATAGTCGTTGTCTTGCTACTGAATATGTATAAACTTTCATATCATTTACTCCAAAATCCTGATACCGACATCCCTCGCAACCATCTTCATTCGGTGATCAAGTGTTAGTATCGGACAGCGTAAATTTAAAGCACATTCAATGAAATATGCGTCATATGCATAAATATTGAACCGAACCGCTAGCCCTAAAGCTGCTTGAATGTCGATTCGGCGCAGTTCCACAGGTATGGTTTGCACTGCATCCCAGGCTGAGATAACCTCGTTGGGATCCAAGGCTCGCTTTTTGACCATCGCTGTTAAAGCGTTACCAACCTCGAAAGGCAGTACTTCCGGCGCAACCAACTCTTTGCCAACAGTAAACTGAATAATTTGCCTTTTCTCGGGTTCCTCAAGTGCTACAGCTATAAAGGTATTTGTGTCGGCTACAATTTTCATGTAGTACAATTGTACTTACAAAAAATAGCTTGTCAAGCTAAATGACAGCCGAACGGCTGGGGTAAGCTGGCCGCCAACATTGCGGGGTAACTAACTATGGAATGCCTCTAAATTTAATGCGGGGGTGATCAACGATTAAGTTCACCTGCACCCAAAGCCAACTAATGCCTACGAGAACTTCAAATCGGCTGGGCTTTGGGTG
>JAIWDV010000170.1:0-4553 GCA_048632525.1 Bacteroidales bacterium
CTGAGCCAATCCATGCGGGCGGGCTTAGATATCACGGCATGGCGCCCCTGATCAGCCAGCTTATTCTTGACAACCTGATTAGACCTGTGGCCGTTCAGCAACTTGAAACCTTTCAGGCCGGCATCACCTTTGCCAAAACAGAAGGATTTATAAGCGCGCCTGAGACGGATCATGCGATAGCGATCGTCATTCAGGAGGCCCTTAAGGCTAAAGAGGAAGGGAAAGAAAAGGTTATTCTCTTTAACTGGAGTGGTCATGGCCTGGTTGATATGGCCGCTTACGATGCCTATCTTTCAGGGAAGCTCGCAGATCACGCCCTGGCAGAGGAGGAAATCCAGAGGGCCTTAAAGGAAATAGAGCCACTCCCAAAACCCAGGCAGTTCACGGGTTGAACTGTAATTTAAGCAGGAGTAAATGATTCCGGACTGAAAACCGGAGCCTGTCCGCAAACCCCTTCTCCCTCCACCGGAGTGTATATCTCTCGGGACCGTGGAGGCAGGAGAGGGGGCGGGGGTTTTCCCCGCCCGAATTTATTTCCAGCAACTTATTGGTTTTATGATGAAAAGGCAGAGTACACCGCCGGGGGATGATTATGAGATTCGCTGCCCCAGACTGGGCCATCAGATCTCGTTTTCATACTGCCGTTCAGAAAATCGGGGACTTCCCTGTTTCAAGACACTGGACTGCTGGTATGATCATTTCCTTGTGGAAGAATATTTTAGAAAGGAACTGACACCTGAAGAATGGGATAAGGCATTCAAAAGGTCTGGAACAACCAAGATGCTCTCGCTGTTGGAATTAATCGAACAGGCAAAAAAGGGCACGAAAGAAGAATGATGAAGCGAAAAGATATATTCTTAGGAAACGGGGCTGTGGCCCTCGGGCTGGTGGAGGCTGGTTGCCAGATAGTGACCTCCTATCCTGGCACGCCCAGTTCGGAGATACTGCCCGAGGTGGTTCGTCTGGTTAAGTCGGAAGGCCTCAACACATATATAGAATGGTCCACGAACGAAAAAGTGGCCTTAGACAACGCATTTGCTGCGGCGATCTCTGGGAAGCGGGCCGCCTGCTGTATGAAACAGGTGGGGCTGAACGTGGCCGCCGATTCACTTATGAGTGCGGCGTATCTGGGCACGGTCGGTGGACTTGTGATAGTTTCCTGTGATGACCCGGGTCCCCATTCCTCCCAGACTGAGCAAGATACCCGACTCATGGCGAGACTTGCCAAGGTCCCTGTGTTGGACCCCTCCAATCCGGAGGAAGCGCGAGAAATGGCCCGACTGGCCATGGAACTTTCCGAGGAATTCAGAATTCCCGTAATTTTAAGACCGGCCATACGGGTTTGTCATGCGCGACAGTCTCTTTCATGGGGCCCTCTTAAGAACAATACAAAGAAGGCCTCTTTTGAAAAGGATCCGGGCAGGTGGGCGGCTACACCTCGATTCCGTTTTATTCTCCATGGCGAATTAAACGAAAAATTAAAAAAGATTGCACGCAGATTTGAAGGCCTGACAGCCCATAACTTTCATGACCTGGAGCCTGGGAAAAAATATCCGCTCGGTATTATTGCCGGTGGTATTCCGTACTCCGTTGTGCGGGATATCCTGACAGAAGAAGACCGTAAGGATATCCCCGTGCTCAAGATTGGGACTCCTTATCCCTTTCCGGAAGCGCTTGCCGACATATTCATGTCTGCGTGCGAAAAAGTACTCGTTCTTGAAGAAACGGATACCGTAATGGAGTACTTTCTCAGGGACAGGAAAAAGGTCCTGGGCCGACTCTCGGGACATGTGCCTTCTGAAGGGGAGTTAGCGCCTCAAGTTGTCTACAGTTTGGTTGATAAGGTGCTTAAGGCCCTTGGTTTAATCCCTTTTAAGGGTGATGGGAATCAGGATGCACTGGCTCTGGTGGCAAGCCTGGATCTGCCGGTGCGTAGACCTACCCTTTGCGCGGGCTGCCCACATAGGGCTTCCTTCTTTGCTATCCGCAAGGCCAGGCCAAAGGCCATATTCACTTCTGATATAGGGTGTTACACTTTGGGCCTAAATTTAGGCGGTGTGGACACATGTCTCGATATGGGCGCTGCGATCACCATGGCGTCAGGTTTTTATCACTCTTTTGATCAGGACCAGGTAGCACAGCCCATTGTGGCTACTATCGGGGATTCCACCTTTTTTCACTCCGGCACGGCAGGGCTGTTGAATGCTGTCTACAACGACGCACGCTTTATCCTGGTAATCCTGGACAATGAGATCACAGCCATGACAGGTATGCAGCCTACCCCTGGTCTGGGCATACGGGCGGACGGGAGCAAGGGCAAGGCCATATCCCTTGAAAGGGTGGTGGCTGGCTGTGGTGTTGATTTTGTTGAAGTGGTTGACCCTTATGACATAAAGGCTATGACCAAATTGCTGAAAAAGGCGACTGAGTATGTAAATAGCTCGACAGGGGGCATTGCCGTAATAATCGCCCGTCATCCTTGTGTTATCGCTTACCCGAAGGAAGCCATTCCTGAAAGAAAAAGTGTGATGGTGACAGACGACTGCACGGAGTGTAACTTTTGCCTCGAGCGGTTTGAATGCCCGGCCTTGTATCATGACGAGGAGCTGGGGCGTACTAATATCAATCAGTCTTTATGTACTCAATGTGGGGTTTGTTTGCAGATTTGCCCTAAGGGTGCAATTGTGGAGGCTTGATTTTCGGGGGATAAACGACATTTATGCAGACTGTGAATATTGTTCTAAGCGGATTGGGCGGCCAGGGTATCCTTTTTATGACAAAGGTGCTGGCTCAGGCTGCCTTGAACAAAGGCTTAAAGACCATGGGGGCAGAAACCCATGGTATGGCCCAAAGGGGCGGATCTGTCATTTCCCACCTTAGACTCGGAGAAGTTGAGGGGAGTCTGGTAAGAACCGGTTCGGCCCATTTCCTGCTGGCCCTTGAAGAAAATGAGGCATATCGCAATATCCCCTTTCTTGCAAAAGGTGGCAGGCTGTATGCGAATGCCTCACCCAAGTCTTTTGTCAGGCAAGAGGTCAAACCTTATCTGGATAAAATGGAAATTGTTTACAGGGCCATCCCGGCTGGGAAAATCGCAACGGAACTGGGAACTCCCATGTCTTCGAACCTGGCCTTGCTCGGTTTTTTTTCTGCCTTCGAGAAGGACCTGGTGACCCATAAAGAATTAAGGAATGCGATCGATCAAGTAACTCCGTCCCGATTTAAAAAAATTAATTTCAAGGTCTTTGATGCAGGCTTTGAAATGGGAACACAATAGAGACTTATAAGACAGGGCAGGTATGAGCCGGGTTGGAGCGAAAATAGCCGGTCTGCTTCTTGCTGCAGGCGCTTCCACCCGCATGGGGAGGCCAAAGCAATTACTGCATGTCCAGGGGGTAACACTCCTTGAGCGGATATTAAATGAAGCCTTGAAGTCTGAACTCGATAAAATCATCCTGATTCTGGGACATCAATCCAAAGAGATAAAAAAGGTACTGGGCCAAATCATTGTACACAAAAAACTAAGAGTAATCGAGAATCCACGATACAGACAGGGTATCAGTTCTTCCATTACTACTGGTTTGTCGGAGGTTGAGGACAATTATGATCATGTTATGATCCTTCTGGCCGATTTGCCCCATGTTACGTCCAGACTGATTAACCTTTTAATTCATCGATACTTAGAGTCCCACCTGCCCATTGGGGCTATCCAGGTCAAATCCAAACGATCCCATCCGGTCATATTTGGTCGCCCGTTATACAATGAACTGCGTAAGTTACAGGGTGACATGGGTGCCAGGGCCCTTTTTCAGAAATACGGAGACCGGGCGTGTCTGGTTGAACCGGATTTTTTTTATGACGACATGGACATTGATACAGAAGAGGATTATGCTGAATTTCAGAGGTCTTTGAAAAACCGGCAATTCTAATTATAACCTTTAAAAAGAGACCCCACGACCCTGCCACATTGAGACGATAATTAGAATTGCTGTTGAAAAACGAGGTAAATGTGCTATGAATTCCTGGAGGCCGCGGTGACGCGTCTCCCTGAAGAGACCGGGGTAAAGGTTAACTCATGTCCGTTATTAATGAAGAAGAAATATTCACCAGAATCCACAAATACAAAATATTCCGAAGCGAGGGGAACCTTTTTATTGATGTATATGAGGTCATTCTGGGAAAACCTGCTTATAAGTTTATGGCTGTACCGAATCTGTTGATTCAAGAGGCCGATAAGAAATACTTTGGAGTTGGAGACTCAAAAATATTGGCTCTTAAGGATTGTTTAAAAAAAATAAAAGATGTCTCCATTGGTGATATTGTGCCAACTGAAGGAGCTGAAGGACCTCAAACAAGCCCCCAGATTTTTTCTGAATCTAAGCAGGGATCGAAGTTATCAAGCCCTTTTCGTAAACTGTCCAAAGCGTTTTCAAAAAGCAGAAAAGAAAGCCCTGGGAATGGTTCTTGACAGAGGGATCCAGGGTAGACTGGCTCCACCTCTTTTACCTCTTGTGTAAACTTTTGCCATAAAGTTCAACGCAATTTCACACAAA
>JAIWDV010000171.1:0-4534 GCA_048632525.1 Bacteroidales bacterium
CACAGCCAAAAAATTGAGGTGTTCATTATTGTGAAATAAGATATTGAATCGGAAAAAGACCAACTCGCCTTTTTCATAAACCCTGAAATTCGGAATAAATCTATTCACCTCCCTGCAATATATTCTGTAGGGTTCTCCAAAAATCTTTCCCAGATGCTTCTCTTCCCTTTTTACACGGTTAGCCATATAAAAATAGTATATCACCACATAGGCTAAAACAAAATAAATATTACCTAATAAAAGCATACCACCTAAAATAACCAGAAATCTTCCTAAATACATTGGATTCCTGACCAGACTATAGGGGCCTCTCGCAGTAAGGACCTTGTTCTTTTCCAGGCTGCCTGATGACCATATTTGGATCAATTCCCCAAAAATAGAAACAGCAAAGGCAAGAAAATACAGCTCCAGTTTGCCGTAAATCAATATGAGAATAAGAAATACAATCCCCAGAAAAATCCTGCTTTTTACCAGTGCTTTTCGTAGTCCGGGGTGATTAAAGACCTTGTTTATAAGCTCCATAGGATCTACTTTCGTGAAAAATGGTAACCGTTCACGGGTTCACCGAAAACCTGCATTTTTGATTCGTGAGTTCAAACGGTGACCCCTGTCGAAGATCCCGTCTGAAGCGAAGCGGAAGCGGGGAACCTGTGAGCGCTTACGAAATGTTGGCACTATAGGAAACGATTTATGTTGTGTCAAGGATACCGCGAGGTATCCAGTAATTCTCATTATAACCTTTAGACCTGCTACCAAGCAGGAGCGAGTTACCTCTCCTCCGTGCTCTGGGGTAATATGGTTTCAAAGCCCGCTGGCTTTTCAAGTTGGAAGATTTCTTCCGGTATAACCTTATTGAAAACCACCTGTTTCAGGTCAAATGTAAGTTCACTGCCAGTTCGAGGATCGTTTAACCCTACTTTACGCGCATAATAAATGCCATCCTCATTTTGAAAGTTTGAAAACGTAATTTTTATGTCCTGCCCGGGAAAAAACACCGAACATGGGGGACTGCTTTGCGGATGAAAATCAATGACCTGCACAAATTTCCCATTTGTGTTTAGAAGTGTGGCCTGATTTTCTTTCAAGGAAACAGCGCGATTATGTTTCCGTATAACCGGATATCCCCTTACAAAGGTCCATATCTGATCGGGGTCTAACATGCCCGGGAAAAACCCCGATGGATCAAAAGACCCAAGGTACCCGGAATAATATCTCTTCTCGCTGAAGGAAAGGATCTGGAATCTCTTTTCATTGAGGAGGATATGAAGAAGTGGGCGACCCCAGGGATGTGTGATTTCAATTTTGATTTTGCCTGAATCCCTAACACCAGCGATTAGAGTATTCAGTTCGGCTTCCGAACCGCGCCTTTTGATCGTTAAACGACCTGAAGAGAAGAGTGCATGGACCCGCCTTTCCTGTTCCCGGCTCATGGAAATAAGATCGGTGATTTTTTTGTGGTCAAAAGGGCGAGATGGTTGCTGAACGGAGACAGGGGCGCAGCACTGGAAAAAAAAAGAAGCAAAAAGCAAAAGAAAGAATACACCCAGGGGGATTTGTTTATTGAGATTCAATTTTTTCCTTTAAGAAGCAGTTCAACCTCAATTATTTTTTGTTTTATCTTCTTTTCTTCGGGATGTTTCAGCGAAAGGGCCTTTTTGTAGTATATGAGGGCATTCTTGAAGTCTTTCTTTTTAAAGTAGACGTCGCCAAGATGTTCATTAATAGTTGGGTCTTCAGGAGTCAGCTCTGCAGCCTTCTCTAAGTAACGGAGGGCTTCATCATACAAACCCTTCTTGAAATAGATCCATCCCAGGCTATCTATTATGTAACCGCTTTCAGGCTTTAATTTTAAGGCCTTCTGGATCAGTTCCATAGCCTCATCCAGCTTTATCCCCTTGTCTGCGTATGTATACCCTATGTAGTTTAATGAGTCCGCGTGTTCGGGATCCATTTCCACGATCCGCTTCATCTGCTTTAGACATGACGCCTTATCGCCGGACTTATCGAGAAGTACGCCGAGACGGAATATAAGATCAATGTTTTTCTCATCCTGTCTTAGCCCGTTTTTAACAACCTCGATGGCTTTCTCGTATTCCTCCTTTGTTTCATAAACTGACGCCAGCATCAAATAGAGCTCAATCTTTTCTTTTTTCAGCGTAATGGCTTTTTCCATGACCCTGATGGCTTCGTCATATTTTTTCTGATCACTGAGGAGATATCCCATATGCATTTGAGCACTTATGAAATACTTTGACTCTGGCTTGATCTGGCCGAAGTGCTCCAGGGCTTTATCAATATCCCCTTTTTCTTCATAGGCTGTACCGAGATAGTACCTGGATTTGTAATCACCCGGCCAGGCGGAAACAATCAGGTTTAATTCCTCTATGGATTCATCGAGCTTTCCCTGTCTAAGATAGATTAGGCCAAGGGCCTGCCTTCCCGGTTCACCAGGCTTTGAATGCTCTTTGATTTCTTCTGTTTGCTGTTCAGCCTTCTCTTTTTGACCGAGCTTAAAGTACAGATCCACCAGCCTTTTCCTGGCCCCCATATTGTCAGGATAAAGCTCCAGCAATTTCTCATAGATCTCAACCGCATCCACGTTTCTGTCAGTCATCTGATAGAGCGTTCCCAGATCAAACATGGCGGGTTCCAGGGTCTCATTGAGTCTCAGTGCCTCAAGGAAGGCCTGTTCAGCCTCTGCATGACGACTTTTTTCCAAGTTAATCCTTCCCCGGTAATAATGAGCGATGACAAGTTCGGGATTCCGTTCTAATATTATTTCCAACTGGTTGAGCGCCTCGTCGGATTGTTCCTTTTTGATTAGAATGGTAGTTAGAAGAAGTCTTATCCGGTCGTTTTCCGGATCAAGATCCACGGCCTTGCGGTACTGTTCTAAGGCAATGTCATCGTCACCCATGAGGGCATAAAGATCGGCAAGAAGTATCTTGCTTCTCACATTTTCAGGCTCCAGGTCTTCACATCTGAGCGCATATCTCAAAGCACCCGGGTAGTCTTTCATGCTTTTAAGAAGCAAAGCCATTTTTGTGCAGAGATAAGCGGAATCCGGGTCTTTTTCGATGGCCCTGGAAAGATATGTCCGCGCATCCTGGGGGTTGCCATGCGTCACGGCAATGGAGGCCAATGCAAAATTTTTGTAAGCCTCCAGGACATTGTCCATTTCTCTGGGGGATACTCTTCTTCCAGCTTCAGGCGACGAGGACTCCAAAGGTGTGACCCTGGGTGCAAGCCCAACACATCCAGAGACGAGTCCTATTATAAGGAAAAGTGATAGAACGCCTGTAAGCCTCCGGTATCCGCATGAGGTTAACTCATTGCGGGTTACGGGTTGCGGGTTACGGGTTGCGGGTTTTTTTTTCATTTTATGTGTGCGTGATGATTGCATCTTTTGTCCTCATCCCCCTGACACCAAGTCGAGGAGACTGTAAAAGCTCCAGCAATTCTCATTTTATAAAGTCAGAATACTCTTCTTCAAAATCCGGGATCTGTTCTTTGAGCCACTTTTTGATATTTATAGTAATTTTTTCCTGGATTTGGCGAACTCTCTCCCGTGATATATGATATTTGTCTCCAAGCTCCTGGAGGGTCAAGGGCTTTTCTGCCATAATCCGGTTATCAAAAATATCAGCTTTATTCCCGGAAAGTGTCTCGCGAAACTCCCTGAGCTTCTGTGTTAAGATCTGCCGCCTTTGATTTTCAGAAAGCCGGTCATCTGTGCTCATACCCGGGTCTGGCAGAAGAGCACCATAGGCTTCTCTCGAATCATCGCCAACAGGAGCGCTAAGGGAAATCTCCCACCCTCCAAGACGCTGGCTCATCTCAACAACTTCCTCTTCTTTGACAGAAAGCCGCTCAGCCAAAAGCCTGGGTTCAGGACTAAATCCTTCGGCTATCAGCTTATCCCGCTCCTTAGCCAAATTGAAGAACAGCTTGCGTTGGCTCTGAGTTGTTCCAATTTTGACCAGTTTCCAGTTATCCATTACGAATTTCAACATATACGCCTTAATCCAAAATGACGCATAGTATGAAAATTTTATGCCCCGATAAGGATCAAATTTCTTGACAGCCTGTAAAAGGCCCAGGTTTCCTTCCTGGATCAAGTCTAACAGATTTTTTGTCCAGTACCGGTGGAAATCCATGGCAATTTTCACTACCAATCTCAGGTTGGACGTAGCCAGCCTGTAGGCGGCCTTCTCGTCATTTTCCTCTCTGACCCTTTTGCCCAGTTCTATCTCCTCCTCCCTGGTCAGCAGATTATACCTCTTTATCTCAAGAAGGTACATCTGAAGCGGATCATAAGGTACTAAGTTCCTATCTGGCTGGGCGACAGGGGCAAGGCGAAATTCGCTGGGGTCAACAGAATGCCTTTCTTCCGGTTTTTTATCCCCTTCCTGGACTGGTTTGCCTTCTGTATCTTTCATAATCATCACATGCGCTATCGGGGCAGCCCCTGAAAGCCCATAAGCGCTAAGTTATTTTGTAAACGTTCACAGGTTGCATTTATGCCATACGGGGG
>JAIWDV010000172.1:0-4523 GCA_048632525.1 Bacteroidales bacterium
ATGAATCGTGAGGTTGACGTCCTCCAGGACTGGATTTCCATTGAAGGAAAACCATAGACCATGAACTTCTATGACCGGGGAACTCACCAATGGTATTACCTCAAAGCAGCCTTAAACCTGGCCGCCACTTCTCTCAGATTCCTGGCCCAGTCCAGGGCAAGTGGATTCGCGAAAACAACTTGCCCACCAATCTCCCTGGCAATGATTCCGGCACTTTTTGAAGAGAATTCGGGCTGGACGAAAACCACATCAATGCCGTATTCTTTGGCCTTCCCTATCAGGCGTTGCAGGTCCGCGGGCTTGGGGTCCTTCCCTTCGCTCTCAATGGGAACCATCTCCAGGTCATAGGCGCGAGCGAAGTAACCCCAGGCAGGATGGAAGACCATAAACCTGGCCCTCTCCTTCCCTAAGAATATCCCCCGGAGTTCGGCGTCAAGGTCAACGAGCTCCATGATGAACTTCTTGTAGTTTGCTTCGTAAACGGAACTATTGGCCGGATCGACTTTAAGCAGTCCTCTCAGGATATTCCGAGCCTGGACCATGACCAGTGGAGGAGAAAGCCATACGTGCGGGTCCTTGATTCCATGAGGCTTGTCCGCCTTCATGGGCTTTTTTTCGATACCTTCTTCAGTGTGGACAAGAAGCATCTTGATGTTAGGAGCGCAAATCTTTTCGAGCCACACCTTTTCAAAGGGAACCCCGATAGCATAATAGAGCCTGGCCCTGGAAAGGGCGACCATCTGTTTAGGCCTTGGCTCAAAGGTGGCCGGACTGTTTCCGGGAAGCACCATCACCGATACATCTACCAGATCGCCACCTATCTTCTCCACAAAGTATTTTTGCGGAACAATACTGACAAAGGTTTTGATCTTCCCAGCCTGCGCCCCTGTGGCAAACGCAATGCTGAATACAAACATTACTGCAACAATCGACATCACTTTGATACAGCAGTTTTTCATACCACAGCTCCAAAAAAGGGTTTAGATCTATATAAAACTATTTACGGCATCATGCCATACTTTTTCAGCTTTTTGTGGAGGGTCTTCCGGGTGATGCCCAGGCGTCTGGCCGCTTCGCTTTTGTTCCCATCCGTGGATTCAAGGGTTTTTAGTATGGTAGCCTTTTCCACATCCTCGAGGGGCAGATCTGCCGGTACGGCATACCTTGATGGGGATTTTTCCTCATCAGACAGCGCATCCTCGATGACCAGGGGTAAATCCTGTTCATCCAGGTACTCGGACCTGGACAAGACCACCGCCCTTTCAACGGCATTCATCAGTTCGCGTACATTGCCTGGCCAGTCGTATTTTAGTAATTGATCCATGGCCTGGGGAGTAAAACCCTTAATCTGTTTTCTGTTTTTCTCTGCAAACGTACTCAGAAAGTGCTGGGCTAAAAGGGGAATATCCTCTTTTCTTTCCCTTAGAAGCGGTACGTTCAGGGTAATTACATTAAGGCGGTAATAAAGATCTTCCCTAAATCTTTCGGACTCTATTTCCTGAATCAGATCTTTGTTGGTGGCAGCTATTACTCTAACGTCTACTTTGATCACTTCCTCACCGCCAACTCGTGTGATCTCCCTTTCCTGGAGGGCACGCAACAGTTTGACCTGCATCCCCAGCGACATTTCGCTGACTTCATCAAGGAAAAGACTTCCTCCGTCAGCTTGCCGGAATCGCCCCTCCTTAAGTCGATGCGCCCCTGTAAAAGCACCTTTCTCATGGCCGAAGAGCTCTGATTCCAGCAGGGTTTCGGTAATGGCAGCACAATTCACCTTTACAAAAGACCCGTCCTTTCTGGGACTGTTGAAGTGAATCGCGCCGGCAATCAGCTCTTTGCCTGTACCGGAGTCGCCTGTGATCAGGACAGTCGCCTCGGATGGGGCAACCTGGGCCACGGTTTCCAGGAGCTTGACCATGGCCGTGCTGCGGCCAATGATATTTTGTATGTCAAAATGGCTGCCCAGGGTTTCACGTAAGAGCCGATTTTCCTCCTTTAACTGGCTGTGGTCCATGGCCCTTTCCATGGCCAACCTGAGCTCATCAAAATCGAGGGGTTTTGTGAGGTAGTCATAAGCCCCTTTTTTCAATGCCTCCACTGCCGTCTCCACAGAGGAGTAAGCGGTCATAATGATAACCGGTATGGCCGGGTTATAGGTCTTGATTCCGTCAAGCGCCTCCAATCCGGAAACCTTTAGCATTCGAATATCCATTAAGATCATGTCAAATGCCTGTTCATGGACCTTTTCAATGGCCACCTGGCCATCGTCGGCCTCTACAATTTTATATCCCCATCCGCTTAAAAGGGTCCTCAGCATTGTACGATGAGCCTGATCATCATCGACAACCAGAATAGTATTCTCTTTTTTCACAGGACTGAGGCCTCCCTGGAACAAGGTAATATTATTGTTACAGTGGTTCCTGTATCATGTTGACTTTGCACCCTTACTGTTCCTCCGTGGGATTCGATTATCTTGTGGACAATGGCAAGCCCTAAACCCGTCCCTGATGATTTGGTCGTGAAATAGGGGTCAAAGATATGGGGCAGGTCCTCTTCTTTGATACCAGTGCCGGTATCTGAGATCGCGATCTCTATGTTGTTGGCAGCGTCATCCCGGTGAAGTTCCACCGAAAGGGTGCCACCGCTTTCCATGGCTTCAAGGGCGTTTAGGTAGACATTAAGAAAAACCTGCTTCATTCTATCAGCGTCAATTGATACTTCTTCCATATCGGAAATACTTTTTACATGAACATTGATCCCCTTACGGTGAGCATCCCCTTCAATCATTTTCATGGAATCTTGAACCAGGGCTCCAAGTGACGTGGGCTTTTTCTTAATGCTCATGGGTCGGGCAAATTCCAGGAGTTGACCGATTACCCTGTTTAGCCGTTCCACCTCCTGAATCATAATCTCTGCCGTTTCCTGATCTTCGGGAACCTCTCTGTACCTCTCCTTGAAATATGTGGCGAATCCCTTAATGGAACTCAGTGGGTTGCGTATTTCATGTGCAATCCCGGCTGCCAGCTTTCCGACAGATGCAAGGCGCTGGCTTCTCTCTACCTCTCTCTTAAGATGTCGAATTTCGCTCAAATCCCTGAAAAGGATCACGTGCCCCAGGAACTCACCTCCCTCGTCTTCCAGAAAAGAGGCGATCGCCTCCATAGGGATGGTTTTTCTACCCATCACAGGGCAGTCTATTTCCTTCACAATGATACGTCTTTCGGTTTTCAGCCGAGCAATGAGGTCCCACATTGGCCGGGGTAACACTTCTCGGGGCTTTTTCCAGAGGACTTGCTGAGATGATAGTTGAAGAACAGACTCGGCCGTCTGGTTGAAAGAAGCGATTCTGCCATCCCTGCCGGTCGCTAAGAGGCCGATGGGCATATTTTCAACCAGGTTGTCTGAAAAGGCCTTGACTCTTGAAAGGGACGTCCTGGTTGAGCGGTATGCCTGGGCCAGAAAAAGTGACACAATGCCGGCGAAACCGATTAAAAGGAGTATAAGGGCCATCACTACCGTGTGACGCGCATCCTCTTTCCTTGCGATCTCTACCGGCTCCATGTCCAGCCCCACGAAAATCAATTGGGCCTCATCATCGGCGCCCACATGCAGATCCTTAGGTGGTTGACGCGACACATTTGACATCATTCTTCCGTGATGCCTGCGAAAAGGCCTGCCCGTGGGCGAAAACCGGCGGAAAACCTCAAACGTATCGGCTCCATCCGGATTTGATACCTGCCGCCACTCGACCTCTTTAGAGCTGGAAATTCGTTCAAGATCAAGACCCTCCCCGTAGTTTTTACCTATTTTCGCTGGATCATCGTGGGCCAGGATAGTACCTTCAGAATCGGTGACAATGAGATACATAATATCGGGTTGTTGTGCAGTTTCCATCAACAATTTCTGGAGCCGAAAACTACCTCCGCGCATTCCCATCATCCCCATCATCCCCGTTCTGGCACCTGCCTCAAATGACCTGATCAGGGCCGCTCCTTTTTCCACCATTAGTGTTGTAGTATTTTCTTTTTGGCGGTGGATGTTTTCAAGGGTCATGAATACAAAAATGGGAGCCAGAATCAAAACCGCTCCTATGATGATCCATGGAGGAATGCCAATCCAGTGTCTTTTGGTTACTTTATTTTTCATAAATACCCTAACCGGGATAAACCGGAAACAATTTAGGAATTGCGAATTGAGGGATTAAGGAATTAGTAACTGCTCAATATGCTGGGGCATTATAAAAGGCTCACGCCTAAATTCCTAACCAGGAGTTTACCCGTAAGGATTTTATCCACAGGTTATCTGTTATCGAGTAAATACAGGAATTAAATGAATTCTCCCTTACAATTCCTAAATACCTGAATCCCTCAATTCCTCAATCTTTCACTGATTAGTGAAGACGATTGGTTAAAATATTTTTTTGCCACAAAAACCACAAAATCTATTTATAAGGTACTAAAAACCGCGTTGTTGTTTTATTGCCGGATACTTTTTACCCAACTGGATACCACGACTGCATATTA
>JAIWDV010000173.1:0-4499 GCA_048632525.1 Bacteroidales bacterium
GGCAACCATGGGGATATCTGTTCGATGGACGAATTGTGTTCAATTTCAGGTGAAAATGCCTCAGATACATACATCCTATCGAGTTTACGGGTGCTCTGGATATTGACCACCCGCATCTTATTTATTTCTTTTATCCCAACCGTTTGTAAGGCCGCACCGATAGCCTCATTGTCGTTGGGAAAGGTAATAGGGGTGGCGGCCTTCTCAGGGGAAAGTCCTGTCAGACAATTAATGACCGTTTTGTCTCTATCAATCTTTTTTGCTAATCGGTCTGTGATAAAATCAGCCAGTCCAACCCCGGTGGCATTTCCATCGGACAAATCCGTCAGGTCCCGTACTAATATCCGCTTGGGATGAGGCTGGATCCAGAAATCGCCAATAAGATCCCTGTGCCGTCCAATCACCTTTGAATCCATTCCTGTCCCGCTTATGTTCTTTCCCATCTCATCCACAATCAATAGATCAATTTGGTCAAATGGTATTTTCGCCATGACTTTCTTGGATAAGGCAAGGAGTCTTTTTTCCTCGTCCAGTATTTGCTCAGGAGAGATGGCTTTGAGTTCAGTAATCCGACCGAGTCCATTTTCCACAATCCCGAGCCCAAAAAGCACAGGACAGCGTTCAAGAATCATTAGACCGGCATCAATTATAATCGCTTCCATGCCGTGATCAACTGCTGCCCTGTGATAAACGCTTGCACCCTGATGTTTCCCCATGCCGATGGCCATCATTTTAAAGAGACCGCTCTCGATATCCCCCTCAAATTTTGTGTGGGTTTTAATGCGGTTAATAACTACAAGGGCATCGGCACCCGAGGCATATTGGTCTAAATAGACTGGCACGTTCCTGTGAGTAATACCAATTTCTGACACGTCCATGGAAGAAAGTATAGGAACACCCATCTTTTTTTCTGAAATTCCAATGTGGGAGAGCAAGGTTTTTTGCCCTTCTGCTGTTGCCCCACCGTGACTCCCCATGGCCGGAAATATGAAAGGCTTAGCGCCCATCCCTTTAAGTACATCCACACAACTTCTTGTCACTTCGTCAATTCTATCTATCCCGCGACTTCCTGCGGTAACAGCAATGGTTTGTCCAGGTCTTATTATTTTATCAAGGGATAAGGAGGCCATGCTTGTTGCAACTTCTTTCGAAACATCCTCAATTTCCTTTTCATAAAGGCTCATATGCACGAGAGCCATTTTTGGAAAATCAGTTTTGTTCATAATTTCGTTGACCTCCTCAAATTTGATTGGAGTTATTCTGATTCGGATACTTTTTTGACTTTGATACGAACGTCGTTATCGAGAAAGGTCTCCTCAAGCACCTCTCCACTGTTATGGGAAATCACTTTCTTGATCTTTTCAAGCTTCTCCTTTTCAAGGATAAACTCGAAACTTTCTCCCGGGGGTAAAATCCTGAGACATAGACCTACGTCCAGATAGGCCTTTCAGCAGTCACCCCTGTAATCCATCAACTCTTCTATCATTGTAATCACTCATGTATCCTGTCAAATATTTTACCCTAATCGAGTCAAGCCTCGATCAGGAGTTATCCGTTGTCCGTTGTCAGTTTTGGGTTGAGCGATGGAGAGCTGCCGAATTATGTCTCACTCATGGTGAGGTTATTGACATCGGGTTTTTCGGCCATTCTGTCTTCTGTCTACTGAATTCTGTATTCTTCCAATTGAGCTTTTTCGCTCAATTGGGGTTTTACTTTTCTTTAGAAGTGGCCAGCAGAAAATCAAGCATGGCCTGACATAATGGAGAAGCAATTCTTCTTCGATCTCTGATTAAATAGAAGTTTCTAAACATAGAAAGGCCTTTGACTTTAAGCGCTTTAATAATACCGGTTTTCAGTTCCGTATCCAGTGCCCTTGAAGAAAGGACTGAAATACCGAGGCCGGCCTTTATGCCTTCTTTGACCGCCGTGGATGTGCCAAAGCGCGCCACCACATGATACGAATCAATGGCCTTTGAACCTGATGTCTTAAGGTAATCCTCCATGATTTTCAAGGTTCCTGACCCCGCCTGTCTTAGAATAAAGGGCTCTTTTGAAAGTTCTTCAATAGAAACCGCTCTCCTTTTCGCCAACCGATGATGGGCAGGAACCGCCAGCACCAATTCATCTTTCCATAATTTATGATGTATGAGATTCCTGTGTGAACGCCTGGACCCAACTATACCCAGTTCAAGATGGCCATTCAGAACACGGTCTTCGATATCATTAGTGTCGGAAATACTCAGCACAACGGATACAAGAGGATGTTCTTCACGGAAATTTCCTATGATCTTCGGAAGTATGTATTCGCCGGGAATCGTGCTTCCCCCAATATGAATTTCACCCTGTTTAATACCAAGAAAATCTTGCATCTCAAGGCATGCTGTCCTTTTCATATCCAGCAGGAGAACTGCATGCTTGTAAAGGATCTCCCCGGCCTTTGTTGGCATGATCTGCCTTCCCAGCCGATCAAGGAGTTTTGCCCCGACCAGGCTCTCAAGCGTGGCTATCCTCTCGCTGACAGAAGCCTGTGCCAGAAAAACAGCCTCTGCAGCTTTTGAAAAACTCTCCAGTTCAACAACCTTTCGAAAGATTTCGAGTTGGCGCAGGTCAAAATCAACAGACAATATTTGATTGGAAACGGATTTTTTCATGTGATAGTTTAGTGTGCTCACAAATACGGAAACCACATCTTTTCTATGTCTCCGAAATTTGCCTTCACTTTTTCACGGCCCGATAAAACGTCGCCATGGCCCGAAAGCAGGTATTCCACATCAAGCAGGGAGATCCTTTTGATGCTTTCTTTCAGTTCCTGCCCGTCGCCTCCGGGCAAATCCGTTCTCCCGATACCCTGATTAAAGGCTACATCGCCGGTGAAAAGGACTTTTTTGTCAGGCCAGTAAATACAGACAGAGCCTGGTGAATGGCCGGGCGTTTGGATGACCTGGAAGGTCAAATTTCCTATCTTCAGCTCTCCCTCCTGAAGCAGGATATCCGGTTCAAAATCTGAAATGCCCAAAGCCTCTCCATAATGTGGGGCAACTTTCCTGATGAAATCCATCTCTACGGAGCTTACCGCGATGAGAGTGGATGTATTTGCAAATACCTTTACAGACTCCATGTGGTCGGGATGCCCATGTGTGATAATTACAATGTCAATATCCTGGGGGGAGAGAGAAAGCTCTGAAAGGCCATCCCGAACATGATCAAAGAGGTGGTAATGGCCCGGGTCCACAAGGATTTTTTTGTCTGCGTCTATGAGATAGGCGTTGCAGTTATTTGCAGTAGGGCTAAGCCACAGAAATGCATGTAAATTGTCAAATATTTTCATGGAAATAAGGTCCGTTGATTGTTTTTGGTTGTCCGTTATGAAATCTGTAAATGAAGGATACTAAAAAGGCACTTAAAGGATGTCAAGACCTAAGAACCGTATCGTTCCCCCGGCTGCTGGTACCCAATGATTTGTGGCAGAATTCTGTTTGTTATTTCCAGATCAATAGAAAGAACTTTCCTGGAAAATCCTTGACAAATTAACTGATTTTAGATAATTTTCTATTAATTTCAAGGCATTAAATTTTGGCTATGTAAATTCTCAATAAATCCGAGTAAAAAAACCGGACTCCTGATCTATGCCTTTGAGGGCGCAGCAGGGCGCTGTGGAGGAAAAGAGGCAATATTTCATGAAGTAAGATAAAAAAAAGGTCATAGGATAAGGAATCATGAAATAGCCCAAAGCCATGAGGATGCAAAAATTCCAGACAGTGTCTGGAATTTTATAGGACATGTCTGCGGGATTGAGCTTTTTTTGAATAAGTAACTGGATATATATCAGGCCTACTTTTCATAGCACGAAGTGACCAAGGTTTCCCACTACTGGCTGGAAGTAAACGCCCTGTCTGAGTGCGACGCACAGGTAGGCATGACAAGGCCGATGATGATGCGGGAAGATGATGCGCCATACGGAAAAAGGGATCAATGACGAAAAAACTGATCAAAAGGAAGAGTGACAATCCTGTGAGCATACAGGGGTATGATGGCTTTTTTTCCGGCATGGTGTCTCTTATTGAAGAAGCACGGCGGGGCTCCGCCCGTACCGTCAATGCGATCATTACCGCCACATACTGGGAAATGGGTCGGAGGATAGTCGAGAACGAGCAGTCCGGCCGCCGCCGGGCAGGCTACGGCGAGGCCCTCCTCAAAAAGCTGTCCGCTGACCTCACAAGCAAGTTCGGCCGGGGCTTCTCACGCCAGAATCTGCAGCAAATGCGGCAGTTCTATCGGGCCTATCCCCCCACAGAGATTTGCCAGACAGTGTCTGGCAAATCCGGAAAACGCCAGACGCCGTCTGGCAAATTCACTCTGGATGCCCTTCAAGACCGTTTCTCACTGCCTTGGTCTGCCTATGTTAGACTCCTCTCCCTAAAGGGTAAGCAGGCCCGCGCTTTCTACGAGGAAGAAGCGCTACGTGGCGGCTGGTCCGTGCGCCAGCTTGATCGGCAGAT
>JAIWDV010000174.1:0-4487 GCA_048632525.1 Bacteroidales bacterium
GAAGCGGACGGAATTAGATAGACCTTCTCCAAGCCCAGTTCCTGGCCGATTTCCTCTGCTGTGCGCAAATGGCCCAGATGAATCGGATCAAATGTCCCGCCTAATATGCCTAATTTCGTCAATCCCTAACCTGTCCTTGCCCATATACAATAAATTTTGTAGTGGTCAACTCTTCCAGTCCCATGGGACCAAAGGCGTGAAGTTTTGAGGTGTTGATCCCTATTTCTGCACCAAGCCCTAACTGATTTCCGTCATTAAAGCGTGTGGAGGCATTGATTAGAACCACCGATGCGTCTACTTCAGCTAAGAAACGCTGGGAGCGGTTATAATCATTTGTAATAATGGCTTCTGTGTGATTGGAGCCATATTGTTCAATGTGATCAAGAGCTTCATCCATATTTGAGACGATCTTGACCGCAAGTATCAGGTCAAGAAATTCGGCGGGCCAGTCTGTCTCAACGGCAGGTTTGATTCCCTGGGACAATTCCAGTGTTCTGGGACAGCCTCTGATTTCCACATTAGCATCGCGGAAGCGTTTCACCATGTCGGGGAGAAAATCGCTCGCAATGCCTTTATGAATGAGCATGGTTTCCATGGCATTGCAAACCCCCGGTCTTTGAACTTTGGCATTAAAGCATATTTCCCTGGCCATTTGAAGGTCAGCGTACTCATCCACGTATACGTGACAGACACCCTTGTAATGTTTCAGTACAGGGACACGGGAATGCCCTGTCACAAAACGGATAAGGCCCTCGCCTCCTCTCGGAATAATTGTGTCTATGTAGTCGTCAAGGCCGATCAAAATCTTAACTGCCTCTCTATCTGTGGTTGGAATAACCTGTATGGCCTTTGGAGGGAGTCCGCTTTCCACCAGTGCCTGTTCTAACAGATCCGAAAGGATCAAGTTGGAATGAATGGCCTCAGATCCTCCTTTAAGGATTACCGTGTTGCCGGATTTCAGGCACAGGGCGGCAGCGTCCACTGTCACGTTGGGACGCGATTCATAAATGAATCCAATAACACCGAGGGGTATCCGAACGCGTCCCACAAGCAATCCATTGGGCCGTTTCCACATTCCGGAGACTTCACCAACAGGGTCTGGTAAGGCAGCCACTTCCCTCAGACCGTCTGCCATTCCCCTGATTACATTGTAATCCATGGTTAATCGATCGATCATTGCGGCGGACAGGCCTGCCTTTCGTGCCTGCGTCAGGTCCTTTTCATTCTCTTTGATAATATCTGCCTGCATATCAATGAGTTTGTCTGCCAATAACTCCAGAGTGGAATCCTTTTGTGCCCTTCCTACACGTCTCAATTGTCTCGACGCTGCTTTGGCCTCTCTGGCCATGTCCTCGATCATGCCCTCAAGTGACATAACTCGTCTCCTTCTTTCATCTGTTCGGCAAGGACGAGGTTGTCCCTATGGATCACTTCATCATCGTTTTTAAAACCCAGTCTTGATTCTATCTCAGCCGTCTTGGCACCTATAATCTTATTGATATCACTCGAATGATAGTTAACCATGCCTACAGCTACCTCTTTTCCAGTTTCACTGATCAGCAGCACGGAATTGCCGAGACTGAATCTACCTCTTACCTCCGTAATACCCGAGGGGAGGAGGCTCTTTCCGCGTTCCACAAGGGCTTTTTCCGCTCCCCGATCAATGACTATTTCACCTTTTGGAGACTTGGTGAATGCGATCCAGTGCTTTCGACTGCAAAGGGTCATTTCCTGTGGCAGGAAGAGTGTCCCTTCTTCTTTTCCCGCAAATATTTGTTTTAAGATACGAGGCTTCAGCCCATTGGCAATAATGGTTGGGACACCGGCAAGGGCCACTTTCTCTGCAGCCTTGATCTTGCTCGCCATGCCGCCTCTGCCCAGAAAACCTGGAATTGAGCTGGCCGATCTCGTAACTTTTCGGTTAACCTTTTCCACGACCCTGATGAGTTTCGCGTCTTTGTGGGTTCGTGGATCCTTATCAAAAAGACCATCGATATTGGTCAAATTGATTAGAAGATCGGATTCGCTCAGGTTCGTCACCATGGCACTCAGATTGTCATTATCACCGAATTTTATCTCATCTACGACCACAGTGTCATTTTCATTGATGATGGGGATGATTTTCCACGAGAGCAGGGTGAAGAGGGTGTTGCGCGCATTTAAGTACCGGCGTCTGTGGGTGAGGTCATCACGGGTGGTCAGGATTTGTGCCACCTTTTGTCCGTGACGTCCGAAGGCCTCTTCATAAGCCATCATCAGGCTGCTCTGACCCACGGCAGCCACGGCCTGTTGTTGTGAGACTGACTGTGGCCTTTTGGAGAGTCCGATCTTTTTGAGGCCGGAGGCAATGGCACCCGAAGAAACCAGGATAATCTGGAGCCTCTTGTTCCTTAGCGCGCAAATATCCGTCGCCAGGTCTTCAATAACGGCCATGTTGAGGCCATTTTTGGCGGTCAGGACGCCACTGCCCACCTTAACCACAGCCCTTTTAACCGGTTTCAGCAGTTCTTTTCTTGAAATGTTTGCCACCTTTTTCTTTGGTCCAGCCATCATTCCTCGACCCATTTTTCCGCGATGAATTCCTTTAATCCTTCAAGACCTTCACCAGTCAGCGCAGAAATGGGTAAGGACTTTATTCCCACCTCCTCCAGTGCCATTTGCAGCGTTCTTAAATCCCTGCAATCGGGCCCATAGAGATCCATCTTATTAATTAGCACCATTTGAGGCTTTTCAATTAATGCAGGGTTGTAGGCCTCCATCTCGTGTTTGAGCGTATGAAAATCTTCCAGGATATCCTGATCGGGCTGGTACGTAACGTCTATAAGGTGTAACAAAAGCTTTGTTCGTTCAATATGCTTTAAAAAACGATGACCAAGACCACGGCCTGTGCTTGCTCCTTCAATTAATCCCGGTATGTCAGCAATAATTAGAGATTTTTCATCGTCAAAGGCCATGACACCCAGATTAGGTGTAAGGGTAGTGAAAGGGTAACTGTCAATCTTGGGACGCGCCATACTGAGGCGGGAAAGAAGTGTTGATTTGCCGGCATTAGGCAAACCGATTAGCCCAATGTCGGCCAGAAACTTTAGCGAGAGCTTTAGTTTTTTTTCCTGGCCGGGAAAGCCTGGATGGGCAATCCTTGGAACTCTGTTAGTCGAAGTGGCGAAACGTTGATTTCCTTTCCCTCCCTTTCCACCAGGAAGGAGGGGAAATTCCTGTTTGTCATGTATTAGATCTGCAAGTAACTCACCTGTGTCAAGGTCTTCAATGACGGTTCCCAAAGGGACATCAATAAAAAGATCAGGGCCGTTTTTGCCAAATTGGCTCTTTCCCCTTCCGGGTTTACCATCGGGGGCCTTAAAGCGCTTATGAGATTTGAAATCCGTTAAGGTATGGAGTCTCTTGCTCGCCCTTACTATTATGCTTCCGCCATCTCCACCGTCGCCGCCGTCCGGGCCGCCTTTGGGTATGAATTTTTCCCTTCTAAAGCTGATGCAACCTTTTCCACCGTCTCCCGATATGGCCGTAATGACTGTTTCATCGAGAAAGTCCATTTTAGATCTCAAGGGAAGCGGAGTTCCCTATTCCGGCTATGTAGCGTAAACACTAACCTTCTTTCGTTTCTTTCCGAAACGCTCGTAGGCAACAATCCCGTCAATTTTGGCAAAAATGGTATAGTCTTTTCCGAGGCCCACATTGTTTCCAGGGTGCAATTTGGTCCCTCTCTGACGGACAAGGATGTTACCAGCCTGCACCTTTTGACCACCAAATCTTTTTACACCAAATCTCTGACCGGCACTGTCTCTGCCGTTTCTGGAACTCCCACCTGCTTTTTTATGCGCCATGTTTCATCCCTCATTTACAGCTCGTTTTCGGCTTATTCTTCAATATTTTCAATATTAACAAGCGTGAAATGCTGTCTATGCCCTTGTTTTCGGCGATATCCTTTTCTTCTTTTATACTTAAAAACAATGATCTTCTTATTCCTACCCTGACGAGTAATTCGGCCAATGACCTTTGAATTATCAAGATAAGGCTGACCCACCTTAACGTTTTCGCCGTCAGAGGTTAAGAGGACCTTGTCAAACGTGACGCTGTTGCCGACGTCCCCGTTGAGTTTTTCAAATTTTACTTGATCACCTGGGGCAACGCGGTACTGTTTCCCGCCAGTCATAATGACTGCATACATGATTTTTACTCCTTCATAGAAAGTGAATTAAAAAATATATTTAAATACATACTTTATGTCAAGACAAAAATATTTCTACCTGTGCGGTTAGATGTAACTCAGTGAAATTTATCATGTCGTAGGGTGGGTTGAGCGGTCATAATCCGATGGGTTTCGCTAATTACACATAGTTGCATATTGTGGGAAGTATGCAAAATAAGGTTAAAACAGCGAAACCCACCATTCTTTTGACGCTCAACCCATCCTACAACGAGCGTTAAAAATCTAACTTTCTCATCCAGCAATTCGTTTAGGTTGA
>JAIWDV010000175.1:0-4454 GCA_048632525.1 Bacteroidales bacterium
TGTTTCTCTGTTTGGCGATAATATCAGCAGATATTTCAGCGGAGCTATTGCTATAGGCATTCTATCGGTTCTAAGCGCTATGATCATGGCCGGACCAAGGGTCTATTACGCCATGTCAAGAGACGGTATTTTTTTTGAGCTTTTCGGCAAGGTCAATGCCCTTCGCCAGACGCCTGTATTTGCCATCTTGCTGCAAGCGGTTATTGCCATCATCATGGTTATTACCGCATCCTTTGATAAGCTTCTTTTATATATCGGCTTTACGCTTTCACTGTGCGCTATGTTGACTGTAGTCGGAATGATGCTCCTCAGGATAAAAAAGCCTGATCTAAAGCGTAGTTATAAAACATTCGGATATCCCGTAACTCCATTGCTGTTTATCCTGGGCAACTTGTGGATTATCTTTTTTTGCATAAAAAGCAGGCCGATCACCTCTTTGTTCGGATTAGGAACCATAGGATTAGGCATTTTATTTTACACATATTTTAAGAGAAAAAATAGGATCGCTGGAAAGAATGATTCAGCATAAAAGCCGGCAGGTTTTGATCCGGAAAGGGAAAAGGAATTTGTAATGATAGAAACTTGTGGAAGACAAATAGAAACATGGTCAAAGATCCTGGTATTTACGACTTTTTTTGCACTGATTTTTTTTCAGATATGCGGCGTAAGTCATGCCTCTGATGAAAAAGGGAAACCCGCACTCTACCTGGTGAGCGTTGGGGTCGGCGATGCTGACCTTATTACCGTGCGGGCCATCAACACGATAAAAAAATCAGATGTAATCGTATGCCGCGAAAAGACAAAGGAGAGATTTGCAGAATACCTTAAGGGAAAAGAATTTTTGGACATTTCTTTGAGCGGCTGGCGAACTTACGGAAGAGATTGTTCCAGGATAGAGGATAAAGAGAAAAGGATAACTTGCGAACAAAACAGGGAAAAACGGGCAAAACTGATTTCCGGGATCCGTTCCGCGATCGCTGCAGGAAAAACTATTGCAGTATTAGGCAGCGGAGATCTTCTTATCTATGGAGGGCCGTATCGTTGGTATCTGGAAGAGTTCGCGGATCTAAATCCACGGATTATTCCAGGAGTGAGCTGTTTTAATGCAGCAAATGCCGCTTTGCGCAAAGACGTTGCCCTGGGAAAAGAATCCCACTCTGTTGTTCTTACAACCATTCGTGAAATAGAAAAATTATCAAAACACCATCCCACTATGGTTATTTTTACCATGCATACGAAATTCAAGGATCTGGTGGAGAAGCTACAAAAGCTTTATCCTCTCCAAACTCCTATAGCTGTTGTTGTTTATGCAGGATACAAGGAAAAGGAGAGGGTGATCAAAGGAAGATTAAATACGATTCTGGAATTAGTTGGAGATGAAAAGTTTCCTTTTGAACACCTGGTTTATGTAGGTGATTTCCTGGACCAAAAGAGGAGAAAGGAACGTTAACGAAACTTGTTACAAGATTTGGTAAGAAAGGGAATTTGTTATGAAAAGGTTCACAATGATGGCTATTTTGCTGGCAATAATAATGGTTGGCATTCCCCAACTATGTATAGCAGAGCAAGAGGTTATGAAGGTGGGGGAGATACAGGTTACCGCTCCCAGAGAGAAAGAAGGTATCGTAGTTGCTCCTTCTACTACCACAATAAATGTCGATGAGTACAAGGTGCTCGGTACTCCGCAGAATATCGTCGATATCTTAAAGGATCAGGCTATAATAGATTTTCGGGGTGAGACGATTTGGTGCCGGACGATGATACCATCTCCATGAGAGGTTTCAGCGCTAGTCGCTTTGTCACTGCCATAGATGGTTTAACCATCCAGAAAACCGGAGGAAGAAAATCAAGCCATATTGTAGATTATGCCTTGCTTCCTACATGGTTGATAGAAAAAATTGAAATCATGCCAGGACCTCATTCTGCTTTATACCCTGGTAAGAGTATAGGTGGAGTTCTTAATCTGATAACAAAAACGCCTAAAAAATATCCCACGTTAAAGCCGGATGTAAATGTAACGACCAGTTATCAGTCGTATAATACCCAAAACCATAATATAAATCTGCAGGGCGGTGTTCATTCATTTATATATGATGTGGGCTATCAAAAGTATCTGACTGATGGTTATCTGAGAAATAATGAAGCTGATATTGATACCGTATTCGGAAGAATAGGATATATCCTTCCTTCAGAGGGGCATATTACCTTGAGCGCTTCATTCACTGATGCCGATCGTGAAATACCGGTAAATAATAATCCTTGGCCGGATAAGCATGGTCGAATTGATTATGACTCTGATTATCCTGAAGTAACAAGTTCGGCATTTGAACCGATACAACGGCCTACCTGGGACAAGGAGGCTACTTCCTATCGACTGAACTATAAACAACCAACACCCATTGGTGTTTGGACACTTGGCGCTTACAAGAGCAAGGAAAACCGCGAAAGGAATTATTGGGACGACAAAACAGGGACAGAGTACACCGAATGGGAAACCATCTGGTGGCAGCACGGTGGAAGGATTCAGGACGAAATAAGGTTTGGCGAAAACCATGTCACAACCGTTGGTTTTGATATGGCCCAGATGTATGATAACGGCCCGGGCGAAAAGAAAAAGAGGATTGACAACAGGGGCGGTTATCTGCAGCACGAATGGACGATAATCCCAAGGCTCAATCTGACCGCAGGCCTTCGATATGAAGATATCAACATCTGGGTACAGAACTATAATTCGAGTACGGGCGAGAATTATATCACAGGCAGAGAGAACTGGATTAAGAGGAATTGGGATCAATTCGTGCCAAAATCGTTTCTTACCTATGAGCTTGATGACATATCAGAAATGTTGAGAGACACTTCTTTGTCTTTGGGGGTGAGCAAGATATGGCGGGCGCCGGATTATCACGGGCAGTACAATGGCCAGGGAAAACCTTCAGGGGCCTGGCTTGAGCCCGAGCACGGCATTGCCTATGATTTTGTGTTCACAAGAAGGCTATGGAATGATGTGAATCTAAAAGCGGGTTATGCCTTTTATGAGATTAAAGACTTCATTGCTTCAAACAGGGATTACGATAAGTACGGCTTCAAAGACAAAAACATTCCTCCAGGACTTGAATGGAGTGACTATAAGATCAACCTTGAAAAAGTTCACAGGCATGGCGTTGAGCTGGAACTTGGCGGGCATCTGCTGGACAACCTGTCCTTTTATCTTGCCTATGCATATCAGGAGTTTGATAATCGGGGGTCGGAACCTGCCGGTGAAACAAACCTTGATCAGCGGGCCAAACATCGCGTGAATGCCGGTCTGCGCTTTGATCTTTTCGAGAATACACTATTGATGCTCGATTATTCATACCAATCCAAAGAGGTTACAGAAGTAGCCCATGAAGATACAGAAAATCCGGATGAATGGTATTTTACCGAAGTTCAAATAGATCCCTATCACATGGTCGATTTCGGCATAGAACAGACACTTTTTAAGGATTTCGGCATGATGAAAGACGCTTGTCTCAAGTTCTATATCAAGAACCTTTTTGACGAGGAATATCAGGATGCCAGTGGCTATCCGGCGACTGATCGAACTTACGGCGTCGCCTTGAGCTTTGGGTTTTAGGAAATATAAGAAAATATAAGGAGGTTTACATGTACAACTTTTCTATTTTCGTAACAAAATGGGTTGTCATTGCCATGATCTCATTAATTATTTCGATAGGCGGATTTGTCCAAAACGCTTGTGCGAAAAAGCAAGCCAGTACCCAATTATATTTGGTAAGCATGGGTAATGGGGACACAGATAACATAACCCTGCGAGCGATAAATACGATCAAGGATTCGGATATTATTTTTTGCGGCAAAAGGACACGCGACAAGTTTCCTATCCTTTTGCAGGGCAAAGAGATTCATGATCCCGGATTCGGACTTTTTGCCATATACGGAAAAAAGCCGGAAGAGGCGAAGAAAAACAAACGGTTCAAGTATGAAGAAAAAATCAAGCAGCTCAATGAGATTACAACAATTATCCGCAGGGCAGTAGAAGAAGGCAAGGTTGTATCTGTCCTTTGCAGTGGCGACCCTACTATCTACGGTCCGAATATGTGGTACCTGGAGGCATTTGAGGATCTTGATCCGGAAGTAATCCCTGGGGTGAGCTGTTTTAATGCCGCTAACGCGGCTTTGCGCAAAGGGGTTACGTCAGGGGTTAAGGCGCATTCGGTTATACTTACCGCCTCGTTCAGACGCGAGGAATATACCGGCCCGGACAGTATTGAAAAACTTGCCCGGAATCAGGCAACCATGGCTTTTTTTACCATGTTTCTTGATCTGGAGAAGGTGGTGGAAAAGCTAAGAACCCATTATCCGCCGAATACACCGATAGCAATTGTGCTCTTCGCGGGTTATAAAGAAAAAGAAAAGATTATACACGCCACCCTTGATACGATTCTGGAAAAGACAAA
>JAIWDV010000176.1:0-4428 GCA_048632525.1 Bacteroidales bacterium
GTACATATCCGTGGCCGTCACAACGGTACCATTGACAATTTTGCAGTCCATAGTGTCCTCCTGTTTTGTCAAATCCTGATGGTAACTCAGGTTCAAAGTTCAATGGTTCACGGTTCAAGGTTAACTGATGAAAACTGCACGGTTTTGAGATATTGAGGGGTGGCAGATTGCATGTAACTGCTGCCGTTCATAAGGTTCATAAACTATGTCAAGCAATATGAAAAATGCGACCCCGCCGCTCGAAGATGCCGCTTGTCGAAGATACCGCTTGCGGTGCGGTGCGAAGCGGTGAGGCTAAATCCCGCTTTCAGTCCCGCTTTTAGCGGGAAACTGTGAACCAGTTACGTTTATTTTTTCCCATTCGCCCCAGCATCCAGCATCCAGCAGGTTATTTGGTCTCTATGGGAGTCATGGTTATACAATCCCAAACCGGACAGATGTGCATGCACAGGGAACAGCCGGTGCACTTTTCCCTGTCCACAACAGGGGTCCGATCGTCTTTGAGTGAAATGGCCTGGTATCCGGCATCCCGGCAGCTCACATAGCACAGATCGCACTTAACGCAGGTCTCTTCATTAATGGAGGAGGCGACCCGTGCTTCGCGGCTCAGGTCCGTCTGTCCCACGAGTTTATCGAGAGAGACACCCACCATATCCTGGATAGTATCAAACCCCTTGTCCTCCATGTAATTCTGGAGCCCATCTAAAAGGTCCTCGATGATGCCGTAGCCCTGGGCCATGACCGCGCTACACACCTGGAGGGTGGAAGCACCAAGCAAGAGGAACTCCGCTGCATCTTCCCAGGTTCCGATTCCACCGATGCCGGAGATGGGTGTTTTTACGGCCTGGGCGATGGTGGCTACTGCCTTTAAAGCTATAGGCTTTACCGCCGCACCGGAGAGGCCTCCATGTGATGAATACCCGGCCACGCCCGGCTTGGGCACCAGGGTCTCAAGATCCACTCCCATTATGGCGCCAACCGTGTTGATGGCGGAGATAGCATGTGCCCCGGCCTGGATACAGGCCTTCGCCACCAACCCGACATCAGTCACATTGGGTGTCATCTTGGCCATGACAGGAATATCCACGGCTTCAACGGTCCAGCGGCTGACCTTTTCGGCTAACTCCACACTCTGGCCTATGGCCGAGCCCATTCCCATTTCTGGCATGCCGTGCGGGCAGGACATATTCAGCTCGATGATCTGAGCCCCGGCCTCCTCGCACTTTTTTGCCATGTCCTGCCATCCATCGGGCTTGCTTGCGTCGTCCATGATGCTGGCAATAACTACATGCCCAGGGTATTTTTTCCTCAAGTCCTCTATCTCTTTGAGCCAGATGGATAATTCGCGGTCTGTGACGAGCTCGATATTTTCAAAGGCATAGATCTTTTTAGGTTCATCGGTTGAGCCTGGGAAGCTGAGGCTCGCAAGGCGCGGCGTGACATTGACGATATTTTCAGCGTCGGTCACCAGGGTCTTGGTGACTGCACCCGCCCATCCTGCCTCGAATGCCCGACCCATCATCTCTCCTGTGGTAGTGGGTGGGGCTGAGGAAAGAATGAAGGGGTTCTTAAAAGTGACTCCGCAGAAATCCACACTCAAGTCTATTTCTCCGCCGATTTTCATAACTCTAAACCTCCTTATGTGAACTGGAATGTTGGAATGCTGGAACGATGGAATAATGGGAATTACTGCATAGGGCAAAGAGCATAGTGCAAAGAGGAAAAATCCAATGACCTATGCGCCATGCTCTTAGCGCATTTCCATTCCATGTTCGATCCAGAAACTCAGGCCTTAACAATACTCCTTTATTCTATCCGCCGCGGCGGGATAGAATTTCCTGTACACTTACCTGGTTGATTCTTTAATCCAGGTGTCCATAGCAAACGCGGCCCGCTTGCCGTCTCCCACGGCTTGAACGGCCGTATCACTCCCTCGTATCAAATCACCCCCCGCATAAATACCGGGCACTGACGTGACAAGTGTCTCTTCATCCACACGCACAAGGCCGCTTGGATCCCTTTCCAGGCCTTCAGGCCCTATGGAAGGGCCCTGGCCGATGGCCAGGATGACAGCAGAACAGGGGATCCGGAATTCGCTCCCCGTTAACGGGATGGGACGGTTGCGACCCGATTCGTCGACTTCTCCCAGGCGCATTTCCACACACTCCAATCCAGAAACCTGGCCTTCCTTTCCAAGAAAACGGACGGGACCCGTAAGGGTCTGAATGGATATGCCCTGGGCCAGGGCAAATTTCTTTTCCTCCTCCCAGGCA
This sequence comes from Bacteroidales bacterium, assembly GCA_048632525.1. Taxonomy (GTDB): domain Bacteria; phylum Desulfobacterota; class DSM-4660; order Desulfatiglandales; family Desulfatiglandaceae; genus 4484-190-2. Next base: position 2,274 of record JAIWDV010000176.1, read on the forward strand.
GGCATTTCATTTTCGGATCTGCGGTAGAGGATGGTCACTTTTTTGGCCCCCAGCTTGCGGGCAGTCACGGCGCTGTCCATGGCTGCATTACCGCCCCCGATCACCACCACCCGGTCCCCCAATGTGATATCACAGTCCCGCTGCTCTATCAGGGCCATGCTAACTTCCCGCAGCAGATCCAGCGCCTGGATTATACCGGAGAGTTCTTCTCCTGGCAGGCCAAGCTTGTATGGGAGGCTGGTTCCAGTGCCTATAAAGACCGCTTTATATTGTTCCAGCAATGAGACAGGATTGTCGATGGGGTGTTGCGTATGGATTTTAACGCCAAGGGACTGTATGTATTTCACCTCCTGCGTGACAACTTCTTTGGGAAGACGATACGCAGGGATGCCATACATAAGGACTCCTCCCGGATGTGACTCGGATTCGAAGAGGTCTACATCATACCCAAGGCGTTTTAGAATGGCAGCCGCAGAGAGCCCGGCAGGCCCTGAACCCACTACTGCTACTCTAATGGTTTTTTCCCGTAGTGACCTGAGTGGCTTGGGACCTTTCTCCATCTCCTGGTCTGCGGCAAATCGTTGAAGACGGCCTATCTTAATAGGCTTGGCCAGCTCAGAAGAACTGCACTGTCCTTCACACAAAAGACTTTGGGGACAGATTCTCGCGCAAATTCCGGCCAGGATATTGTCTTCTTTGATTACCTTGATGGCGCCGGTAAAATTGCGTGAGGCGATCTGGCGAATGAATTTGGAAACGTCTATCCCGGCAGGACAGGCTTTGGAGCAGGGGGCATCCTCGCACTTGATACACCGGGACGCCTCGGTCACGGCCTCCTGGGGCGAAAATCCAGGCTGTAGTTCTGCAAAGGCCTTTGCGAGATCTTGATAGCGCATGGCTGAATTCTTTACTTTATGTATTCGCTGCTTCTCGAGGCCGGCATATCAGTACTGACAACCTCTTTATCACCAATTACCAGGGACTGATCGAGAATATCTATAGCTTCATCTATCTGTTCCTCTGTAATAATCAGCGGTGGAGCAATGACGAGGGTGTCATACCAGGGTGCCATGTATAGGCCGTTATTCATGGAATCGGCGGCGATTTTCACTGTCATGAGAGCCTTTCCGCTGAGTTTGTCAGCTTTTACATCAAATGGTTCTTTGGTTTTCCGGTTCTTCACGATTTCAAGTGCCCAGAAGTGCCCGATGCCCCTTACGTCGCCGATACATTCGTGGTTTTCGGCCAGTTCATAAAGCTTCTCCTGGAGATGTTTGCTCGTCTTTTGAGGAAGACCCGACTCCATCAGTTTTTTGTATTCAGACACTGCCGCAGGTATGGGGGAAGCGGCAAGAGGATGGTATGCATATGTATGCCCGTGGCAAAAGAGAGCTTCTTCAAAAAAATCCGAGACACCTTGCGTTGACGCTGTAATCCCAACAGGCGTATATGCCCCGGTAGAGCCTTTTGCCGTGGTCAATATATCAGGGATGACATCCCAGTGTTCCAGTGCAAATGCCTTTCCTGTCCGGAACCAGCCGCTCATAACTTCATCCGCTATAAGTAAAATCCCGTTTTCGTCACAAATTCTCCTTAATATGGGAAAATATTCCGGCGGTGGTACGATCCGCCCGTTTGTGCCCACAACCGGCTCTACGATCATGGCGGCTACATTGCCTTCTTCCTTAATCATGTAATCCAGATACCTGGCGCATTGAACATTGCACTCAGGATATTTCAATGCAAAGGGGCATCTATAGCAGTAGTTGTCTGGAGCAAAACGTACCCCTTCTATGGTGCATCGTGCCTGCTCAGAAAACCACCTTCTCGGATCCCCTGTAAAAGCAGCTCCGGCCGAAGTGGCCCCATGATATGAGTGGTAGCGGGAAATAATTTTGTAAGCGGGCGCTTTAGACTGCCTGACCATCTTAAGGGCTGCTTCGTTTGCCTCGGTTCCGCTCGTGGAAAAAAAGAACTTGTCCAGACCTTCGGGCATAACAGAGCGCAAGGCCTCCACAGCAGCCATTGCTGACTCATTTGCAAACGCAGGGGCTACATAGGGCAATTTCTCTGCCTGTTTTATAATCGCTTCAATAATGGCTTTGTTCTTATGTCCAAGATTTGAACACATCAATTGAGAGGAAAAATCAAGGTA
>JAIWDV010000177.1:0-4421 GCA_048632525.1 Bacteroidales bacterium
GAGTCTGCTATCTCTGATGCACTGACAAAAGGGGTGGAAAATTACCTTTTGCATCGGCTGGGAAGTGAGGGCGTGGTAAATAATTTCCAGAGGATTATCCATGATATACTGCCGAGAGCTAAAGCAAAAGTTGAGAATTTCAATATCCTTTCGGAGGATCAAACCGGAGAAGAGTATAAGGTCCTTATCAAGCTTCGGGTCAATGAAAAGGTAATAGATGAGAAACTGAGAGAAGCTGGCGTTGTTGTTACAGAGGGGCCTCCCATTAAGGTCCTGTTCCTGGTTTCAGAGTGGAAGGGAGGGACGGCCTATTACTGGTGGAGAGACCCTGAGACTTATTCTTCCATGAGTGGCACCGAGCTTGTTCTCCACAATGTGTTTCAGGAAAGAGGGCTTGGCCCGATAAATCGGACATTGAAAGTCCCGGACACCGGGTATTCCGAATCCTTAAAGCATGTTGACCTTCAGGACGTTGACGCTTTGGAGTGGGGAAGGCTTTTCTCTGCCGATGTAGTGATCTACGGTCAGAGCGAAATCATAGGTAAAAAAGAGGTATCTTTGGCGCTTAAGGCCCTGGATGTCAATCAGGGGGCACAGATCTCTCAAACCGTTGCATTCGAACAGATTAAGAAAGGATCTAAAGGGAAAAAGCCAGTAATGGAAGCCACCAAGAGGTTGGCCAATCGACTGGCCGCAAAGTTGACCCCGGCCATTATTCGGTATACTGCCTCCGATCGTGGCAGGGCCCGCCACCTGGATATTACCTTGAAGGGTTTGAGCAGTTATAAGCAGTTCAGGGCCTTCAGGGATTTTCTAAGAAGAGATGTGTCGGGAGTAAAATCCGTTAGACAGACCAGGGTCAGAAAAGATTCCATATCTATTGCGGTTGAATTTCAAGGAGACAGAAAAAGGTTTGTGGAACGCGTCCTCAATCATGAAAATCTTCCGTTCTTGGTAAAGCTTGAGCAGGGTGAAGAAGAAGAAATATTGTTCAGGATTGAAAAATTTCAGTAACAATGCCCTTTCCTGACTTTTATAGGGTTTCAGATAATGATTTTGGCAAGGCAAGAGGGAGATTTTCGAGTAAGGCGTACTGGTTAGTACGTCGTCGAGGAAATCGACCGATAACGCAGTCCAAAATCTTTATCTGGAAGACTATAGCAGAATACGGCTTGACATCCTATATATTGATTGATAATTAGAATTCTTACAGGCACGTAGCTCAGGGGGAGAGCACTACCCTGACACGGTAGGGGTCAAGGGTTCAAATCCCTTCGTGCCTACCAGTAAAATCAAGGGACTGTGGCATTTGTCATAATCCCTTTTTTACTTCTGGTAGCCTATTTTTTACTTGCATTTTCTTATGTTATTGGTTACAAACACAAGACTTTTTGGATATGGGAACTTTGGGCGGGGGTCTTTACAGGTTCGATATCTTTTAATGTCAGAAATCGTCAAATAGCTGAGTAGGAAAATATGGTCATTAATCCAATCCCTTATTTGCAGGATTACGATCGTTAGAACATCAAGTGTCCATTTTTTTGAAATTAGAGGATATACCTATATTTACAACCACTTAACCACTCAACTACTTAACCACTTAACGATATGTATAGCAGGAAAAAGCGATAGAGTTTTTTAATAAATTGGATTTTTAAGGGAAAATATTAAGAGGCATCTGAGTAGGCTAAGCGCTGCTCCTGATGCCTTGTTTACATTAGGTAGAATAATGAAGACTTTTTCCATAAATTTAAAGGCCCAGCCACCAAAAGAAATAGAGGCTGAATCCTTATCCGCCCTGGAGGCCCTGAAGCATTTGGAGTTGAAAGGGGTTGAAAGAGCAGTGGCGGTTAAGATTAATGGGGAGATTCGTGATCTTTCGAGCCCCATAGAGTCTCAATCGGAACTGGAACCGATTTACCTGAATTCAGAGGAAGGCCTCGAAATTCTCAGGCACAGTACGTCCCACGTGATGGCCATGGCGGTTAAGGAACTTTTTCCAGGCGTTAAGGTGACCATTGGCCCGGCCATCAAAGACGGATTTTACTATGACTTTGATTATGAACGTCCGTTTAAAGAGGACGATCTGGCTGGGATTGAAGAAAAGATGAAAGAGATCATTGAGGCAAAGCTCCCTTTTGTCCGGAAAGAAATGAGTAGTCAGGAGGCAATTGATTTTTTCAAAAGCAATGGCGAAGATTATAAGGTGGAGTTAATCAGTGATTTAGATGCTGAAAAGGTGTCTCTTTATACACAAGGAAGCTTCACGGATCTGTGCCGGGGACCCCATGTCCCATCCACCGGGGTGATCAAGGCCTTTCATCTGAACAAGGTGGCCGGTGCTTACTGGCGGGGCGATGAAAACAGGACCATGCTTAGCCGGATTTATGGTCTTGCCTTTGCTGATAAAAAAACATTAAAGAGATATATCCAGAAATTGAAGGAGATTGAGAAACGAGACCACCGTCGATTAATCAAGGACCTGGATCTCATAAGTTTTCATGATGAAGGGGGGGCAGGGCTTGCCTACTGGCACCCTAAAGGCGGGCAGATCAGAGTTCTCATTGAGGACTACTGGAGAAAAAGACACTATGAAGGCGGTTATGACATTGTCTTTACTCCGCATATAGGTCGCGCTCAGCTTTGGCAGACATCGGGACATCTTGATTTCTATAAGGATGGAATGTATTCGCCCATGGATGTGGATGGCCAGGACTATTACATAAAGCCCATGAATTGTCCTTTTCATATCATGATTTATAAATCAGGATTGCGATCCTATCGTGAATTACCCCTTCGGTGGGCTGAGTTGGGCACTGTGTATAGATATGAGAGAAGTGGTACATTACACGGCCTTATGAGGGTCAGGGGTTTTACACAGGATGATGCCCATGTTTTCTGTACCCCTGATCAAGTAGACGATGAAATCCTGCGAGTATTGGAATTCAGCCTTGATCTTTTGAGTGGTTTCGGTTTTGATGATGTGAAGATCGACTTGAGCGTCAGGGATCCCAAGAAACCTGAAAAGTACGCCGGTGCCGACGAGATGTGGCGCCAGGCCGAGATGTCGCTGATCAAGGCAATAGAGGCAAAAGATCTAAACTACGAAAAGATGGAAGGGGAGGCCGTATTCTACGGACCTAAGATTGATATAAAGATAAAAGACGCCTTGGGGCGGGAATGGCAGTGTACGACTATTCAGTTCGATTTCAATCTGCCTGAACGTTTTGATATGAACTTTATAGGTGAGGACGGAAAAGAACACCGTCCTTATATGATACACAGGGCGTTGCTGGGGAGTTTGGAGCGCTTTTTTGGCATACTTGTGGAGCATTATGCGGGGGCTTTCCCCACCTGGCTCGCACCGGTTCAGGCTATACTTCTTACAGTGACGGACAGAAACATTCCCTATGCCGAAGAACTGCTGAAAACACTGTCAGATGCCGGGGTGAGAGCCAAGGCTGATTTCAGAAATGAGAAATTAGGTCTTAAGGTCAGAGAGGCCCAGTTACAGAAGATACCTTATATGGTGATCGTGGGGGACAAAGAATGCGAGGAAGAGGGGGTAACCCCCAGGCTGAGGAGTGGTCAAAACCTTCCTTTAATGACTGCAAAGGAACTTATTGACTTGATTTCAGAGGAATGTAGAAAGAGGAGGTAATAGCGATAGGAAAGAAATCTGATGACACCAGGATAAATAAATGGATCCGTGCAAGTACGGTAAGGCTGATTTCTGCTGAAGGTGAACAGCTTGGCATCGTGATCATCAAAGAGGCCCTGAGGATAGCACAAGATGCGGGCCTGGATCTTGTAGAGGTTTCACCCAATTCGGACCCCCCTGTTTGCCGAATAATGGATTATGGCAAGTTCAAGTACCAGGCAGCCAAGAAAACGCAGGATGGACGTAAAAAAGGCCGGTCCGTTCAGATGAAAGAGATCAAGTTCAGACCTCACACAGATGATCATGATTTAGGCTTCAAGGTCAGAAATATTAAAAAATTCCTGGCCAAAAAAGATCGGGTGAAGGTCACCGTTTTTTTTCGGGGTCGGGAGATGGCATATATGAATGCAGGCTACGAACTCCTGAAAAAAGTAGAAGAAGAAGTCATGGAAGAAGGGACGGTGGAGGAGCAGCCCAAACAGGAGGCCAGGAATAGAATTGCCATGGTTATAGTCCCAAAATAAGGGCCCCTGAAGGGAATTTTGTATACACATTCAAGCCCCCCCTTAGAATATATACTTTAAACGGTTATAATTTTAGCTTTCTAATTCTTGGATATGATCAAAGTAATTAGGGCTGGAATATTGGAGTTGTGGAGTACTGGAGTATTGGAACACCGCAAGAGGCTGATGGTTTTTCCGAAACAACATCTTTTTTGTGCGATCCATATGTGTCCAATGCTCTTTATCATCACTTCATG
>JAIWDV010000178.1:0-4404 GCA_048632525.1 Bacteroidales bacterium
GGCATAGAAGTTTAAGAATAAAGATAAAAAATCAGAAGACATATTGAAATAATAGAAAACAGATTGCACAAGGGTCAAAAGTAGACTTGACCCCTTATTAATATTAATCATTGTTATATATTGAAAAAGAACCAATTCAAATTTCATTGGAGTAATTATGGCAACTCATATGATACTAATTGCATTAGGAGCCGTATTAGTTTTAGCTGGAATTATAGGAGGAGGCCTCTCTCTGAAAGAGTTTAAGCTACCCCCACTTAATAGATTTTCTAGAATTATGGCTTGTATCTTTGGCGTAATATTTATTGTTGCTGGCATTTATATTGAAAAGACACCCAATAACAAAATCAATAATGAACCTGAAATAAAAGAACAAGAACGATTAACTGAGATAGAAGATCCTGATAAGGCACCAGAACCCCTCTTTCATATAAAATTATCAAAAGCAACGAATTTTAATCGTAAAGAAAAAGAAGATGGCTGGTTGCCTTATGAAGCAAAAGGTTTTAATTGGAAAGATAACGAGAATAACTACAATACTTCTGGCGGCCACCTTGAGGCGACAGACGGTTCGAGAAGCCCTTGGTATTTCCAGGCTGATAAAGCAAAGTATAGCGATGACCTGCGACAATTTTATGGTGGCACGCTTTCTTACCGTTTCAGGTGGTGGGCGGATGGGGTAAGTAAATGTAAATTCAGAGGCAAACATCATGATTATGATGATAATTTTGGAGGCTGGTGGAAACCAGATGTAGAGTTGCTAGGATCTAATGGCTTAAAACTGGGATACTTTTTAGAAAAACCGCCGGATGAATATAAAGGGGGTCTGCTTCGTTATAATAAATGGGAATTATACACTGTACCGATATCAGCAGATACAGACGCGGCATACGGTTATGGATGGATAAAGCATTGCGACGCCCCCCCATGTTGTGTCAGCGCTACTGAGGCAGAGATCAAAAGTGTATTACAGGATGTAGAAAGAGTTCTGATTAGAGGAGAATATTGTTTTGGAGCGGCGGACAGAGGATTGCTTGACGAGGTAAGATTGAGGGCTTCTGATGCTGATGGAGATAATGTTTTCGATGTCGTAGACAATTGCCCAGATATCAGTAATTTTGGGCAAGAAGACAGCGACAGCGACGGCATTGGAGATGCTTGTGACAATTAACACCTAAGGGCTTGTAAGAAATTAGGGAGGGAAAAAAGTGCCCGTTCACGTCCTTAACCGGAAGAAACTATGAATGCATAACCCGCGGGTGGTACCGACTCGCTTCGCTCGCAGCACACCCGCAAGTTACAGATATCTGCTATGCACGTAACAAAGTGAAACGTTTTAATATATGTGATATACAAATCCTATCTGCATTAAAATATTGAATTCTTGAGTTGCTCTGCTGGCAAGATATCTTCACCTGAGCACGGTCCAAATGATCCACTATATCTTGGGTAACAGTCGTAAGAGAGGCGAAAATTGAAATTTCAGGCAGGTCGTGATATAATATTTAAAAAACAACTGGAAGCATAAGCTAGACATGGGAAGAAGGCTTATGTGAAAAGCAGGGATTCAGACGCTGTATCAATGGTACCGGTGTGTATGGGCCTTTTTTTGTTTTTGTGTAATGGGAGGATGTTCTGATGCTTAAGAATCCTACGTATGAGCAATTGGAGCAAAGGGTCAAGGAGTTACAAAAGGAAGCCAACAAGGGTAAGCGAACGGAGGAGGCATTGGGTTCAATGCACCGAAAGCTGCAAGCCACCTTTGATGCTATCCAGGAGATCATGAATGTCGTTGATCTCGATTTCAATCTAACGGATGTAAATGATATCCTAATCAAGGCGTTTGGCCTGCCTGACAAGAAATCGGTCCTTGGCCGTAAGTGCTTTGAGGTTCTGAAGGGCCGGGAAGACACTTGTCCAAACTGTGCGGTCGCCGAGGCATATCGAACAAAGGCTGCCGCTTACCGAATGAGCGCCTCCGAAGATGAAATATCAACCGGAGGCAGGAGTTTCGAAATATTTGCCTATCCAATTATAGACCGCGATGGAAACCTCTCTGGAGCGGTTGAGTTTGCCAGAGACATCACCGAGCGCAAGCAGGCGGCGGAGGCGCTTAAAAAAGCTCACTACGAGTTGGAACAAAAGGTGCAGGAACGTACTGCTAAACTAGCGAAAGCCAATGAGCAACTAAAGAGGGAAATACAAGAGCGCAAGCTGGCGGAGGAAGAGCTGCGCAAGAGCAAGGAACAGTTCCAAGTGCTTGTGGAGTCTTCCAGCGACTGGATCTGGGAAGTGGATCGAAATGGTGTGTACACTTATGTCAGCCCAAAGGTTGAGGAGATACTGGGATACAAACCGGAGGAGGTCGTCGGCAAGACGCCTTTTGACCTGATGCCAGCAGAAGAGGCGGAACGGATTGCCGCGACCTTCAAAGGGCTGATCGGAAGACGCGAGCCAATCGTCGCGATGGAGAACGTCAATCTGGATAAAGACGGCCGACGCGTGGTCCTTGAGACAAGTGGCGTTCCCGTACTTGACGCGGCAGGGAATGTCCACGGCTATCGAGGAGTGGATCGCGACATCACCCTGCGCAAGAAAACGGAGGAGGCGCTGAGGGAGAGCGAAGAGAAATATCGTGCTTTAATTGAAACAACTGATACTGGCTATTTAATTCTCGATGAAGCTGGCAGAGTAATCGATGCGAATCCAGAATATATTCGCCTATCTGGACATCAAACAATGGATGAGATTGTTGGTAGGAGTGTTGTTGAATGGACAGCGCCGCATGACTATGAAAAAAATGCACAAGAAGTGAAAAAGTGTATGGAAAACGGTTTTGTAAGAAATTTAGAAATAGACTATATTGATAGAGATAGTAAGATTACTCCCATTGAGATTAATGCAAAAGTTGTTAAAACAGAAGATGGGCAACGAATCTTATCAGTTTGTCGTGACATCACCGAGCGCAAGCAGGTGGAAGAAGAAAAGAAGGTACTCGAAGCGAAACTCCAACAAGCCCAGAAGATGGAGGCGATCGGCACTTTGGCCGGAGGTATTGCCCACGACTTTAACAATCTGCTCATGGGTATCCAGGGGCACGCTTCTCTATTGATGTTGCATATTGACTCCGATCATCCTCATTTCGAACGCCTCAAAGGGATACAGGATATGGTTCAAACTGGGGCAAACCTTACCAATCAGCTTTTGGGTTTTGCCAGGGGTGGCAAATACGAGGTCAAACCAACTGATCTAAACGAGCTAGTCAAGCAGAGTCGTGAGATGTTTGATCGAACCCAGAAGAATATAGAGATTAACAGAAAGTACCAGAAGGGCATCTGGCCGGTTGAAGTGGATCGGGGTCAGATTCACCAAGTGTTGTTAAACCTCTATGTGAATGCCTGGCATGCGATGTCGGGTGGTGGATATATCTATATTGAAACAAGTAATGTTATGCTTGACGAAAACGATACGAAGCCATTCAATGTAAAGCCTGGCAAGTATGTAAAGATTTCTGTGGCCGACACTGGCGCTGGTATGGATAAGGCTACCCAGAAAAAAATATTTGACCCGTTTTTTACGACCAAGGAGATGGGCCGTGGGACAGGCTTAGGCTTGGCCTCTGCCTATGGGATCATCAAGAATCATAGTGGCATCATCAATGTTTACAGTGAAAAGGGTAAAGGAACCACCTTGAACATTTACCTGCCTGCTTTAGAAAAGGCGGTGTCAATAACAAAAAAGAGTGGGGCTGACGAAATCCCAAAGGGTACAGAGACTGTTCTTCTTGTGGATGATGAGGAAATAATTCTTGATGTTGGCAAGGGTATGCTCACAGCAATAGGCTACAAGGTGCTACTAGCTAAAAGCGGGAAAGAAGCCGTAGAAGTTTATAGGAAACACAAGGACACCATTGATCTGGTTGTTGTTGACATGATTATGCCCGGTATGGGCGGCGGAGAAGCCTATGACCGCATGAAGGAGATCGACCCGGATCTCAAGGCCCTACTTTCAAGTGGCTACAGCATTGATGGTGAGGCCACTAAGATATTGGAACGAGGCTGTAATAGTTTTATTCAGAAGCCGTTCAATATGGCAGAGCTGTCTGCAAAGATAAGAGAGGTTCTGGACAAATAATAGGCTGGGCTCTGTATTATGTACAGCACATCACCTGCGAACAGACAATTCTCCCAGATATTGTGGATCTCAGATTTGGTCTAAAAAGGCTCGATCTCTGCTATATATCGACAACTGAGATTACCCAAAAATATTGTGATTTGATTTAGACATCTCCATTAATATTTGCCAACCGAACGTTTACAGCCATGAACGCCCCGTCATCCTGAGTTCTCAGAATTTAGCCAGTATTTATTACTATATTAACTTACCGCCGCGGCAAACTCGACA
>JAIWDV010000179.1:0-4404 GCA_048632525.1 Bacteroidales bacterium
TGTCGTTGTTTGTCATGGGGTTAGGGTGTATATTTCATCTAAAGCATTAAACCTTCCAACCTTCGGCACAGCCTCCTATGAAACGGGAGATGGATGGAAGTATGTTCTGTTTACAAGCAGATTTGTAACTTCTCAATAAGTTCGGGTGGAGTTTATCCCTGGCCCAGACCTGATTCGCAATGCATATGTTCTATAACTTCAGCTTTGTAAATATTGCAGCGATAATAGCTGCGTCCCGGGATGTCGCGCCAGGGCGGGCCGTAAGGATTTTATAAAAGGCTCACGCCTAAACTCCGAAAGGCTATACAGCTATTGTCATTCGCTTAAGGCATTAATCCGGTTGTGAGCGCCCGAACTTTTTGAGAAGTTACATTTTTACTTCTCAATAGACAATAATCAATCATCAATAATCAATAGTCTCGCTCCATTCGAGGATGGGCCCAACGTCCCTTTTGGCCCAAGTAGACGGACCTTAAAAAAATGGATGCCCTTTGTCTTTATCCGCGGGAACTGGCAGTGGAATTTGCCCTCCTTAATCACATCTGCCCTTATCTCTTCAAGAATACCATATTCTACGGGGCAACCTTCACAGGGGGGATTTTCCAGATCATACTGTGCGTGGTAAACTGTGCAGCCTAATGCATCCGGAGCATTTCCATCGTCATCATTACGAGGGGCCACATGCCCTTTTAGATAAACAACCCCATCCTTCCATTCACCTGTCATCTGTTTGACCTTGAAAGGCATACTCCTCTCAGGTAAAAAAGGCGGCCCTTTCATTCCACATGCAAGCAGAGCCAAGAAAATTACCCCGAAAACAAAAAGGGTAAGCACCCGCTCCAGTTTCAAAGCTTCAGCTCCTGTTTAGCCTTATCTATGCTTTTCTTAACCACCTCTGGTCCTGTTCCACCGGGCATATTCCTTCTGTCAAGAGATGATGCAGGCTCAAGCCATTCGTAAACATCCTGTTTAATCTGCCTTGTAAAATGCTTCATCTCATCCAGTGTAAGCTCATGAAGTTCTTTTTCCTGCTCCAGTGCAAAAAGGACCATCTTTCCTACAATCTCATGGGCCTCCCGAAACGTAATACCCTTTCCCACAAGGTAGTCTGCAAGATCTGTGGCCACCAGAAACCCCTCTTCCGCGGACTTTTTTAACCTTTCGCCCTTAAAGGAAATCTCCCCAAGGAGCTGGCGCATTACCTCGAGACAGGATTCCACCGTATCCACTGCATCAAACAGGGCCTCTTTATCCTCCTGCATATCTTTGTTGTAAGTAAGTGGGAGCCCTTTCATTGTGGTCAAAAGAGCGATCAAATGCCCATAGACCCGGCCTGTTTTGCCTCTAATCAGTTCGGGGAGGTCCGGGTTTTTCTTCTGGGGCATGATACTGCTGCCTGTACAAAAGGCCTCGGAAATGCTGATAAAGCCAAACTCCTGGCTCGACCAGATGACAAGCTCCTCACTCAGCCGGCTGAGATGCATCATCAATACTGATGAAGCAAAAAGAAAATCCAGGACAAAATCCCGGTCACTGACAGCATCCATGCTGTTTTCGCTGATACGGTCAAAGCCCAATTCCCTTGCGACCATTTCCCGGTCAAGGTCAAATGTTGACCCGGCCAGGGCAGCACTGCCCAGGGGAAGAACATTCACTCTTTTGATACATTCACGGAATCGTTCACTGTCTCTTTTTAACATCTCAAAATAAGCAAGTAAGTGATGGGCCACGAGGACGGGCTGTGCGCGCTGCATATGAGTATACCCGGGCATCATCAGATCGAAATTGTCTTCAGCGAGTCTGACAAGTGTTATTTGTGCTTCCTTGATCAATTCAACTATTCGGTATAAAGCGTCTCTTTCGTATAGCCGAACGTCCAGGGCCACCTGATCGTTTCGACTCCTCCCTGTATGAATCTTTTCGCCCGCTGCCCCGATCTTATCCACCAGGGCTTTCTCCACAAGGCTGTGGATATCTTCATAGTCATCATCAAGAGGAAATTGGCCCTTATCCAGTTCTCCCTTTATCTCTCCGAGGGCCTCAAGGATAAGTGATGCCTCATCGTCCGAAATGATCTCCTGCTTGGCCAACATCCGGCAATGGGCCATGCTGCCCTCAATATCCTGGGCATAGAGGCGCCAATCAAAGCCTATGGAGGCATTGAATTTGTTTACCAGGGCGTCCGTTTCCCCGCGAAAACGCCCACCCCAAACCTTCCGAGTCATGGCATTGTCCCTTTTTTTGATTTTCTATTGACTATTTTCGATTGACTATTTTTTAACCGTCAATAGTCAATCCATCACCTTGCCTTCCGGTTCTGTTCCAAAAGCCGTGCTATCTTAAGGCGCAAACCACTGAGCCGTATAAATCCTTCAGCGTCCTTTTGGTTGTAAACCTCATCACTTTCGAATGTGGCAAAACTAGGATCATAGAGTGATGATTCAGATTTTCTCCCAACCACCATGCAGTTCCCTTTATAAAGCTTTAATCTTACAGTACCGTTTACACTTTTCTGGGTTGCATCGATAAGTACCTGGATCATTTCCCTTTCAGGAGAAAACCAGTACCCGTAGTAGATCATCTCTGCGTAACGGGGCACAAGGATATCCCGCGTATGCATAACCTCTCTATCCATGGTGATAGACTCCATTGCTATATGAGCCTGCCTGAGTATTGTGCCCCCGGGGGTTTCGTAAATGCCCCTTGATTTCATACCCACATAACGGTTTTCCACCATGTCCACGCGGCCAATGCCGTTTCTACCTCCCAGTTCATTCAGATGGGCCAATAGCCGGGCCGGCGTCATTGGTTCTCCGTCCACGGCTACAGGGTTTCCCTCTTCAAACTCAATTTCAATAAAGGTCGCTTTATCAGGGGCATCTTCAGGTGAAACGGACAGGACAAACATATCCTCCGGTGGTTCCCTCCAGGTATCTTCAAGAATGCCGCCCTCGAAGCTGATATGCAACAGGTTTCGATCCATAGAATAGGGTTTTTCCTTGGTCACGGGCACCGGAATATTTTTAGAACGGGCATATTCCATGAGGTCTTCCCTGCCTCTGAATTCCCATTCTCTCCAGGGCGCAATAACTTTGAGGCTCGGTTCCAGAGCCATATAGGCCAATTCAAACCTCACCTGGTCATTTCCCTTTCCCGTGGCTCCATGGCAGACAGCATTGGCCCCTGTCTTTCTCGCAGTTTCCACCTGAGCCCTGGCGATTGGCGGCCTTGCAAGAGAGGTCCCAAGTAAATAGGTTGATTCATAAATGGCATTGGCCCTCATGGCAGGCCAGACAAAATCACGTACAAACTCCTCTCTCAGGTCATCCACGATAGCTTCATCTGCCCCGGTTTTAAGGGCTTTCTCCATTACTCCATCGAGTTCCTCACCCTGCCCCACATCCGCGGCATAGGCCACGACCGGGCACTTATAGGTATCCTTAAGCCAGTGCAAAATTACAGAGGTGTCGAGTCCTCCAGAATAGGCCAACACGATTTTTTTAATCTCTTCGCTCACTTTATATTCTCCTTTAGTTGATCCAGGACATTTTCAAGGGTTTCTACCAGCAGGTCAATCTCTTCCTTTTCAACAATGAGTGGTGGTATAAAACGAAGAACTTTTTCCTGGGTACAGTTAATCAGGAAACCCTTTTCCATCATGGCTTTCACCACCGCGGCTCCCGGTCTCATCATCTCCACTCCAAGGATGAGGCCCTGTCCCCTGACCTCTTTTATGAAGTCATACTTCTTAGCCAGTTCCTCCAGTCTCTCTTTGAAGTAATCTCCCACGACCCGACAGTGGTCGATCCATCCATCTTCCAGAAGACTCGTCACCACTGCCTTTGACACAGCAGTTACCAAAGGGGTGCCTCCGAAAGTGGTGGCATGGCTTCCAGCACCAAAAGCATTACTTAATTCCTCGATAGCGAGCATCGCACCTATGGGCAGGCCATTGCCAAGGGCCTTTGCCAGGGTCATGATATCCGGCGTAATCCCGTAATGCTCATGAGCAAAAAGCTTGCCTGTCCTGCCCATACCAACCTGCACTTCGTCAAAAATCAAGAGCGCCTCTCGATCCTGGCATAATGCTTTAACGCCTTTCAAATAACCGGCATCAGGTACAACAACCCCCCCTTCCCCCTGGATTGGTTCAAGCATTACTGCACAGACCGATTCATCCAGGACCCCATCAAGGCTTTCGAGATCATTAAAGGGTACAAATGTGAACCCTTCCAGTAAAGGATTATACCCGGCCTTAATCTTTTCCTGGCCTGTGGCCGAAAGCGTGGCCATGGTCCGGCCATGGAAGGAATCCTCCATGGATATAATTAGATGCCTTTGAGGTCCGAACTTTTCATTGGCGTAACGACGCGCAAGCTTGATAGCTGCCTCGTTGGCTTCAGC
>JAIWDV010000180.1:0-4351 GCA_048632525.1 Bacteroidales bacterium
GCTGACCAAAAAACAGGCCAGCGATAAAATGGAAGCGGTGTTTCAATTAGTGGGGTTGGATCCCGGAAGGGCACGTAATTACCCCCATGAATACAGCGGCGGCATGAAGCAGCGGGCCATTATCGCCATGTCTTTGATCTGTGATCCGGATATTATCATCGCCGATGAAGCAACTACGGCCTTAGATGTCCTGGTTCAAGACAGGATATTAGCATCCATTGAAAAAATAAAGGCAGAACTCTCCATGACCATGCTGTACATCTCTCACGATATTGCCGTTATTTCCGAGGTCTGTAATAAAATTGCTGTGATGTATGCGGGAAGCATTGTGGAACATGGCGATACCATGTCTCTTTTCAAGGCTCCCCTTCATCCTTATACCCAGGGTTTGATGCATTCATTTCCGAAAATCCACGGAAAACTGGAAAGATTAGAAGGGATTCCAGGGGAACCGCCCCGGTTAACGGACTCCTCCCCGGGATGCAGATTTTTTCCACGGTGTCAACAGTCACTGAAAGAATGTAATTCCATAAGACCTGAATTTACAGAAATAGAGAAAAATCACTGGGTTGCCTGCCATGCAACCAGGAGAAGCCTTTGAGTGACGTCATTGTTAAAACGACAAATCTGACCAAAATTTTCCCTGTTAAAAAGGGGATCTTCAGGAGATCGAATGGTGGTATCTATGCAGTCCATGACGTCAATTTAGAGATACCAGAGGGAAAGATATTTGGCCTGATCGGCGAGTCAGGTAGCGGAAAGACGACCATCGGGAACCTATTGGTCAGGCTTATAGAACCAACACGTGGTCGGATTCAACTGAACGGTCAGGATATTCTTGATTTGAAGAAGTCCGAGGAAATCCATTTCAGACGAAAAGTCCAGATGATCTTTCAAGACCCTTATGAGTCTTTGAATCCAAGATTGACGGTCTACGAGACAGTGGCTGAGCCTTTAATTATCCAGGAAAAGCGATCTATGCATGGGAATGAAAAGGAAGTCCTTTATGCCCTTGAATCGGCCGGTTTAACTCCTCCGCAGGACTTCCTGTACAGATATCCTCACGAACTGAGCGGAGGACAAAGACAGAGAGTTGCAATTGCAAGGGCCCTGATTATCAGGCCCAAATTTGTGGTGGCGGATGAGCCGGTTTCCATGCTGGATGTGTCTATCAGGGTTTCAGTCTTGAATCTCATGCTGGAGCTGAAGGACAAGTTTGGATTGACCTATCTCTTTATTACACATGATCTTTCTATTGCCAGATATATGTGCGACTGGCTGATTGTGATGTACCAGGGCAAGATCGTGGAGTCCGGCAGCACTGAAGAGGTCATTCAACACCCACTTCATCCATACACAAGGGCTCTGATTTCAGCAGTTCCCATACCCGATCCGATGATTAAAAGGAGGCGCGTTGAACTCTCAGAGGCAATGGAGGATACCAGTAAGCCACCTTTACGCTGCAGGTTCTACCCCAAGTGTGAAACCAAGAGCCCTATATGTGAGCGGGAATATCCGGGATTTGAGGACAAGGGGCATACTCACTTTGTGGCCTGCCATGGAGTGTAGTTCAGAAGTGAGCATACAGGAAAC
Organism: Bacteroidales bacterium; assembly: GCA_048632525.1. Lineage (GTDB taxonomy): Bacteria > Desulfobacterota > DSM-4660 > Desulfatiglandales > Desulfatiglandaceae > 4484-190-2. The sequence continues at coordinate 1,594 of JAIWDV010000180.1, forward strand.
AATATGATTTATGACCAGTAACAATGGAGGTAATTTATGAAGGACTTTCGAGGCTATCTTAAAATTCTTAGAGAGAAAAATGACATTGTCGAGATAGAGGATGAAGTTGATCCGATTATTGAGATAGGGAAAATTCAAAAAAAATATGATGAGAAGAAGACTGTTTTTTTTAGGAACATAAAAGGATATGACATTCCAATTGTTTCGAATATTTTTCATAAAAGGGAGAATATAGCAGAAGCAATAGGATCCGAATTAGAAAATATCAAAGACAAAATAATGAGGGCGGTAGAAAATCCTTTAAATACTATAATTGTAGAGCATGGCCCTGTTCACGAGGTTGTAATAACTGAAGGCATTAATCCCTTAGAACTCCTACCGATTCCCAAACATTATAAAAAGGATAATGTGAGATACATAACATCAGGAGTAATATTGGCAAAGGATCCGGAAACAGGGATCAGGAATCTCTCATTTGCAAGAATGAAGGTTAACGAAGATAACAGAATAAATATAATGATAAATAGAGAAAGGCATTTAATGCGCTATTTCCTCAAGGCTGAAAAAATGAACAGGCCTCTTGAAGTAGCCATAATCATTGGTGCACACCCTTCGTTGTGGCTTGAAGGGGCTATGCCGGATGGGCTCGTTATGGATGACATGGACGAGATGAATATTGCATCCGCCCTGGTTGGTGAACCTTTCGAACTTGTCAAGGGGAAGACAATCGATCTTGAATATCCTGGGAATTCAGAGATTGTTATTGAGGGGAAAATAATTAATGATGTCAGGGAAGATGAGGGCCCGTTTGGGGACTATTCCGGTGTATATGATGCCCCCCCAAGGCAGAATCCTGTAATTGAGATTTCCGCTATTGTCATGAGAAGTGATGCAATATACCATGATCTTCTTCCTCATACTATTGAGCACTTTTTCCTTGGGGGAATACCACGTGAAGCAGACCTTTTAAAAAGGGCTAAAGTTGCCGTGCCTTCCATCAAAGATATTCATTTAACACCTGGCGGTTGTTCCCGGTTTCATGCGGTTGTGCAACTTAAAAAAGGGGCTGAATCGGAACCAAACCATGCAATAGTTGCCACGCTTTTCCCCACTGAGTCGGCAAGAGATATCAAAGTTGTTGTAGTAGTTGACGATGATATTGATATCTATAATGCTTTTGATGTTGAATGGGCAATTGCGACGAGGGTTCAATGGCATAAGGATATTTTTGTCATAAATAACATGGAAGGATTGCTCGATCCATCGGCCATATCAAATACATCGGCTTCAATACTTGAGCGCAATGAAATATTGACATCAAAGGTAGGGATTGACGCTACGATTCCTTTAGGACAGCCTGATCTTGTGGGCCTTTATGAGCGTGTTGGATTTTAAATATTAAAGGAAGGTGCCTTATGAAAGAATATAGTAAAGAAGAGCTTATTTCGAAATACAGTGAGTATCTAATGCCCACAGTTCACACGAGTTTTAGCGAACCATTGTGCCTTGAAAGAGGAGAGGGCGAATTCCTGTACGATGTGGACGGAAATAAGTACCTTGATTTTTATACAGGTATAATGGTCGTAATATCAGGACATTGTAATGAAAAAGTAACAGAAGCCGTTTCAGATCAGATACAAAAGCTTCAGCATTCCACATCATTTTTTATAAATCGCCCTGTGGTTGAACTGGCTGAGAAATTAGCAAAAATTACGCCTGGGAAACTCAAACAATCCTTTTTTGTTAATTCAGGTTCCGAAGCAGTGGAGGGAGCCATAAATCTTGCACAGATATATACCAAAAACAACACTGTTATTGGGTTGCAACATGGTTATCACGGCCGCACTGTGTTAACAAAAACCCTGACTGCTATTTCAGTGTGGAGACAAGGTGCGACAAATATTTCGGACATAAGATATACTCCAAGTGCCTATTGCTACAGATGCCCCTTTAATGCCACTCCGGAGAATTGCGATGTGGTATGTGCAAATTATCTTGACGAAGTTATCCAGACTCAAACATCCGGCGAGATAGCCTGTGTTGTGGCTGAAACAATACAGGGAGTAGGCGGGTTAATTACCCCTCCAAAAGACTATTTTAAAATATTAACTGAGATTACCAAAAGGTATGGGGGGCTTTTGATTATTGATGAAGTTCAAACGGGGTTCGGGAGAACAGGCGGCAAAATGTTTGCCATAGAACACTATGGGGTTGAGCCTGATATTATGACTGTGGCTAAGGGGTTGGCAAACGGCTTTGCAATAGGGGCATTTATTTCAGAGCAAGAAATAGCGTCATGTTTTGAAGGGCCGTCAGTTTCAACTTTTGGAGGCAATCCTGTGTCTGCCGCTGCTGCTGTTGCAAATATCGAGTACATAGAAGAAAATGATATTCTGACTAATTCAGAGCGTATGGGATCAATACTTAAGGAGAAATTGTTACAGCTTAAAGAAAAATACAGCATAATAGGTGATGTGAGAGGCAGAGGGCTTTACTGGGGATTGGAACTTGTGAAAGACAAAAAGACCAAGGAGCCAGCCTGGGAAGAAGCAGAGAGGATGACGCAGTTATGTAAAGATGAAGGTTTAATAATAGGCCAGTCCGGAAGCTGGTTCCATGTTCTCAGGCTTGGTCCACCTTTGAATATCACAGAGGATAGAATTGAGGAAGGCATAGAGATGCTGGACCTCGCTTTTTCCAGACTGAAATAGGATGAGGAATAATTAAGAAAACTAACAGAAATTTCTCAGGATAGGGA
>JAIWDV010000181.1:0-4342 GCA_048632525.1 Bacteroidales bacterium
CCCACGATCTTAAAGGGGTCAGCCCCGGATCGATCACATTTATTAATAAATGCGATCCGCGGAACTTTGTACCGATTCATCTGTCGATCCACAGTTATGGACTGGGACTGAACCCCTCCCACAGCACAAAGTATCAGAATGGCCCCGTCCATAACCCTGAGTGCACGTTCCACTTCAATAGTAAAATCCACATGTCCGGGGGTATCGATAATGTTTATTCTGTATCCCTTCCACTCACAATGGGTAGCAGCCGAGGCGATAGTTATTCCCCTCTCCCTTTCCAGTTCCATGGAATCCATGGTGGCCCCAACCCCGTCTTTGCCCTTGACCTCGTGAATGGCAAAAATGCGTTTGGTGTAGAAGAGGATTCTTTCCGTCAGCGTAGTCTTGCCTGAATCAATGTGGGCACTGATACCTATATTTCTCAACTTGTTAATGTCATTAACCATCAAAAACTCCAAATCTCAAAATGAAAAAAAGAGGATTCATAAAAACAAACCCTCTTTTATGTAATACAGAATTATTTAATCTATCACAACTTCAAAACAGACCCTAACGTTGCAGACCTGCACCGAGGAAAAACGCGCCAGAGTGCACCCCACCTTCTAACCTTCTTTTAATTGTTCTTTAAGCGCATCAGCGACCTTAAAGAGGTCATCCACAACACCATAGTCAGCAACCCTGAATATGGGGGCCTTCTTGTCTTTGTTGATGGCAATCACTGTGCCTGCACCGGTAATTCCTGCCAGGTGCTGAAATGCACCACTAATACCAAAGGCAAGATAGACCTTTGGTTTGACAGACTTGCCTGATGTGCCTACCTGGTAGTACTTGGGCAGCCAGTTTTTGTCTACAACGGGCCGGGAACAGGCCAGCACCCCTCCCATACGCTCTGCCAATTCCTTCATATCCTCGACATTCTCTGCTTCTCCTATACCCCTTCCAACGGATACCAACAGGTCTGCCTGGGTTATGTCTACATCTCCTGCTCCACTGTCCACAAATTCTATGAATTTCTTACGCATCTCAGGGAGATCCCCTGGAAGATCTTTTTTGATCACCCCGCCATTCTTCTCCTCTATTGTCTCGGGCGGCTGAAATGAACCAGGCCTTACCGTTACTATATATCCATCAGATTCCTTGAAAGACATCTTTGAAAAGACCTTTCCACTGTATATCTGACGAATCACCTTGGGATGACCATCCTCTATCAGGATATCCACACAGTCCGTCGCAAGGGGATATCCGGTCTTGATTGAAAGTGAAGGCGCAAGTTCCATACCCCATGAGCTGTGCCCTATTAGCGTTATAAAGGGACGGGTCTCCTCAATAAGACCATTTAATACCTCTTTGTACAGATCAGCACTAAAATTCTTTAGTCGATCATCTTCATAATAAATCACATTGTCAGATCTTTTTGCAACCTCATCTATAAACTGCTCTTCCTTGCCTCCCAGAACTACTGCTGTCAGTGTATGAGAAAATTCCTTACATAATTCACCAGCCTTAAAGAGCATCTCAAATGTGATGTCCCTTACCTCTTCCTGTCTGTGCTCTACAACAACCAGTATCTCGCCCATTTATACGCTCACCCCCTTTTCCTTTAGAATCCGTAGTATCGCTTCCGCTACATTAGATGGGTCTCCTTCTATCATCTCCGCTCCCTCAGTCTCTGGTGGAAGAAAATATTCCTCTATTATCGTCTGCCGAACAAGCTCTTCATCACTAAGGCCTATGTCCTCTACCTTCACCACATTGAGCTCTTTCTTGCCTGCCTTCCTGATTCCCATAATAGATACATATCTGGGCTCATTTATCCCGGTCTGGATGCTCAACAGGGCCGGAAGCTTGATCTTTGATACTTCATCCAGCCCCCCTTCCAGCTCCACATTTATAGTCGCCTCGCTTCCCTCAGCCTCAAAACCGGTCACTACCGCTGAATGGGCAAGACCAAGTTTTTCAGCTAACATGATCCCTACCATGCCAAAATTATCATCATCAGCCTGAACCCCTGTGAGCACGAGATCATATTCAAGCCCCTTTATCACCTGGGCAAGGATGTTTGAAATTAGAAAACCATCTAACTCCAGTTCCCCTGGCTCAATCCTTATGGCCTTGTCAGCTCCCATGGCAAGAGCACGCCTCAGGACATCTTCATCGTCTTCATCCCCTACTGTTATGACAGTAACCGTGCCATCAAGCTTCTCTTTTAGAAGAACCGATTCCTCAATTGCATAGTTGTCCCAGTCATTTACCACATAGGCCAGGTCATCCTTCTTGATGTCCTTGCCGCTATTGTCAATCTCTAAATCAACCTCCTGGGTCATGGGAACCCTCTTTACACATACTATTATGTCCATCTATTACTCCTCCTGTAATGGTGCTGTATCTATCTCTTTGTCAAATGATAGCTTGCAGTAGGGATAACACTATCCGCAATTTCTCTTCTCAGGTCAATACAATTTATCGGTGTATAGCGAGCCAGTTTTTTTAGAGCCATTAACTGGGTCTTGAGTTCTTCTCCTTCAGATATGGCTGCAAAAACCTGTCTTGCCATCAGGTCTACCTTGGGGAATACATCGTTTATGTAGACGCGCGTGGCAGCAATATGTATTTTTGATTTCTCCTTACCATCCTTTTGGATTTTTTTCAAGGTCCTTAAGAGGACGCTTTCCATTGCAAAAATCTGAATTACAATATCGGCTATCAAGGCAACTATCTCCTGCTGATCTGCGAGTTTTTCCATGTATTTTTGGGTCGCAGCTCCAGCGGCAATGAGTCCTATTTTCTTAGTCATGCTCACCATTCTACGCTCATTTTCAAGGACCTCTTTTTCCTCGCCCATCTGGGGTCTTAAACTAAGAAGTTCTCCTGTCACCTTTTTGATGGCCTCAACAAGGGGAAGTTCTCCTTTCATGGCGGCTTTCATCATCATATCTACTATCAAGAGCCTGTTGATCTCGTTTGTTCCCTCCCATATCCGGTTGATTCTTGAATCCCTGTAGGCGCTTTCAACAAGATTGTCCTGGATATAACCATAACCTCCCATAATCTGTACACATTCATCCACAATATTATCCAGCATCTCTGAACCAAAGACTTTGTTAATAGAACACTCCAGGGCATATTTTCTAAGAGCTTCTCCGGTCTTTGCCCCCGCTTCCTCACTGGAAGGATCAATTTCCTCAAGGGTCATATCCAAAAGCCCGGCACTGCGATAGACCATGCTCTCATTAACATACGTCTTGATTACCATTTCGGCGATTTTGTGCTTTATTAAGCCGAATTCGCTGATTGGTCTTCCAAACTGGATTCTGCCTTTGGCATATTTCACGCCTTCGGAAATCAGTATTTTGGCCGAACCAACAGCAAGCGGACTAATTTTGTAGCGGCCAATGCTTAAAGTATTGAGGGCAACAATATGGCCCCGGCCTACCTCTCCCAACACATTTTCCACTGGCACCTTGACGTCTTGAAATATTACAGCACGGGTTGAACTGCCGTGAACTCCCATTTTTTTCTCTTCCTCGTCAAGGGAAATGCCATCCCAGTTTCTCTCTACAATAAAACTTGAGAATTTTTCTCCATCAACCTGGGCAAATGTAATAAAGAGATCAGCAAAGCCGGCATTAGTAATAAACTGTTTTTGGCCATTTAGAATATAGTATTTGCCATCTTCTGATAGAACAGCCGTTGTGTCCGAAGTCAAGGCGTCAGTACCGTGCCCGGGTTCTGTAAGTGCAAATGCTCCTACCATCTCTCCAGATGCCAGCTTTGGGACATATTTTTTCTTTTGTTCCGGTGTTCCAAAAAGTACAATAGGCAGACTCCCTATACCAGTATGAGCCGAATATGCCACCGCGAAACCGCTTATTCCCTGGCTGATCCACTCGGTAACCAGACTTGAGCTTACCTTGTCCAGTTCTGACCCTCCATAAATCTCAGGCATATCAGCACCAAGGAAGCCTAAATCTCCAGCCTTTTTTAACAGGCTCCTTACCAATTCAGGGTTTAGTTCCACCAGGTCATCACTTTTGGCTACAATTTCACCTATGCCAAATTCTTCAGCAGATTTTGCGATCATTTGCTGTTCTTTATTAAAATCCTCAGGTGTAAAAATTTCTTCTGGTAATGCATCGACAATCAAAAACTCCCCACCTTTAAAAAGCTTTTCTCCAGCCATTTTTTCACTCCTTTTTCGATTTTCGATTAATGATTTTTGTAACTGGTTCAAAGTTCCATGGTTCACGGTTCAAGGTTAACTGATGAAAACTGCACGGTTTTGAGATATCGAGGGGTGGCACATTGCGCGTAACTGCTGCCGTTCATAGGTTCATCAACT
>JAIWDV010000182.1:0-4340 GCA_048632525.1 Bacteroidales bacterium
TAGATAATTTCGCTTAAATTACCTCTATGAAAAAAACAGACAAAGAACTGGACGGTTTAGGTTTATCGTAGGAAATTTGAATTAAAGGAGCACTAATTTCCGTGGGGAATTCGGAACCGGTTTCCGGAATAAGAGACAACGGTGGCAGACGTCTGGGAGGGGATCGCAGGCGCTTTTCTTATTCAGTACACATTCCCGAGAGGAGGCCGGGAACGGATCGCAGAAGCGGGTTTGACAGGAGAGATGAGTTGGATCGAAGGAGTTGTATAGATCAAAGAAGCTGTATGGACCGTAGATGCGGGGAGTTTGGACCGGGAGATCTTGAAATGAGAAGCGGCAAAGACCGGAGAAATGGAACGGACCGCAGAAGTGGTATTGAGCGAAGGGTTGGTTTTGCTTGAATGAATTGTTTCCTGATAATTATTCTTGCTGTGTTGATTGGGACCTACCTTTTAGACCTAATCGTTGACACACTAAATGTGCGACACGTAAGGACAGTTTTACCTGAGGAGTTTGAAGGCTACTATGATGCAGATAAATATAAAAAGTCACAGGAGTATCTCAGGGAAAACACCCGATTTGGAATAATCAGTGATACCATTACTACCCCCATAACAATTGCCTTTATCCTTTTCGGGGGGTTCAATATTGTCGATCAGTTTGCCCGGGGCTTCAATTTGGGGTCTATTCTTACCGGGCTGATTTTTACCGGTGTCCTCCTCCTTGCCCTGCAAATACTTTCAATTCCCTTTTCAATTTACAGTACGTTTGTCATTGAAGAGAAATATGGTTTCAACAAAACCACGCCGAAAACCTTTATCCTGGATATCCTGAAAGGCTGGTTATTGATTGCAGTAATTGGTGGAATTGTTTTGTTGGCCGTGCTGTGGTTTTTCGAGAAGGCAGGGCCATGGGCCTGGCTCTATTGCTGGATTGCGGTAACCATATTCCAGATATTTCTTATGTTCATTGCTCCAGTCGTTATTATGCCCATTTTTAACAAATTTATCCCCTTAGAGGAGGGAGAACTCAAAAAGACAATTGAAGACTATGCCAGGTCACAGGAATTTAAGCTAAAGGGCATTTTCACCATGGATGGTTCGAAGCGTTCTACTAAGACAAATGCCTTTTTCACCGGGTTTGGCCGGTTTCGAAGGATCGTCTTGTTTGATACTCTTGTTGAAAAGCACACTGTTAAGGAACTTGTTTCCATTCTTGCCCATGAAATGGGTCATTACAAAAAAAAGCACATATTAAAATCTATTGTTATATCGATCCTTTCAACAGGGTTGATGTTCGGCATCCTTTCTCTATTTATTAATAACAGGGAACTGTTTGCCGCATTTAAGATGCAAGAGACCTCAATTTATGCAAGCCTTCTCTTTTTTGGCTTTCTTTATTCCCCCATTCAAATGGTTCTCTCCATTTTTGGAAATATGCTTTCCCGCAGGCACGAATACGATGCAGATGAATATGCAGTGAAAACCTATAAGGCATCTGCATCTATGATCGCGGCGCTTAAAAAGCTGAGTGTTGAAAACCTCTCAAACCTGACTCCCCATCCCCTTAAAGTGTTTCTGAGTTACAGCCACCCTCCAGTCCTCGAACGAATCCAGGCTATCAGAAGGATCTCATCTCAGCCTTCCCCAAAACAGCCTTGAGGGTTTTCGCCGTCATGTCATATATCTCGGGATTTTCGCTGGCCCGAGGTCCTGCAATATTGAGAATTTCTATACCATGGCGAACAATCCACGAGCGAACAGTCTTTACGGCCTGAAGGGTATTCAAGGTGCCCAGGTCAATATGAAGACAGGGCCTGTCATGCAGCATAGCAGTTTTGTGAGTCAGTTCAGAACCGCGTGTTAGCGGCCCCAGGGATATGATCAGTGTGCCTTCTGAGTCGATAACATTTTGCTCTGTTCGTTTTGCATAGCTGGAAGTGGGCATTTCCTTCAATCTATATTTGTCCGGAAGCGCCCCGTTTTCAGTCTTCCTCCCTTTGGGTATCCAACCTCCGTGGGGGATACCCAGCGCAATTGCAACATCAAGGGCCGCCTGATCAACGCCAGTCTGTCCGCCTGAGATGATTTTTGAGATCATCATTGCTTCTAACGACGACCTCTGCCCCTGCCCGCACCCCTGCCTTTACCTCTTTGCCTGCCCATACCCCTGCCCATTCCTCCGACCCTGGATTGGTCTCGCCTTTGGTTCTGGTTAAGCCCTTTTGGGCCTGCTTCATTTTTTGGGTCCGGGTTAAGTACCTGCTTATCAATGATGCGGCGAAGTGAACTGTAAAGAAAGGAGCATACCTCTAAAAAAATCCGTGTGCCTGTTTCAGCGACCGCTTCTGTTTTATCCTCAGCTTTGGCTTCTCCCTGAAAATTTTGGTGGCCGCTCTCGGAATCTGGTTTTGTTTTGACCTCTGTTTTTTCACTTGTTGCAGTTTTTGCTGGTGGGGCTTGATCCGGCCTTGGCCTGAGTCCCTTTTTTGAGGATAAAAAGGAATTTACCGTCTCATATGCAACGTTGACATCCTTCAATTTCTTCTCGGCCTTTTCTTTAAGTCTGGAATTATGAGAGAAACGATCCGGATGCCAAACATTGACGATATCTTTGTACGCCTGTTTTGCCTCATCTACGGAAGCATTAGGGTCAAGCTCAAGAATTTCAAAACTTTTCTTTATTTCCATTTCAACTTTCGCAGTTATATTTACTTCTTTTCAAAGGTAAACTTATTAATCTGGCCGGTCTCCAGGTCCACATGAACCATGGTGTTTCGGAAGATTTTTTCTCGTTTCAGAATGACCTTTAAGACCTCCATGGCCTCGAGGGTTGCGATCAAGGAAGGCGTGAGGGTGGGAACACCAAGGATGGACTCAGGGCGCTTTGACTTATCTCCACCTGCCCCTTCATTTCTATAGAGATGCTTCAGACCCGGATCATCGGGAAAGATGGTCATAACCTGGCCCTCAAAACCTGCCAATGCTCCATGTACCAGTGGAATCCCCAGTTTTTTTGTAGTTCGTTCAAGGAGAAATCGATCCTGCACGTTGTCTAAGGCATCCACAACTACATTTGAACCTGTTAGTATTTCAGGTGCATTGGAAGAGTCCAGTTTCACCTGACAGGGTATTACCTTAACCCCTGGATTAATAGAACTCACCGTGGCAGCCGCTGCCTCAGGTTTTGGCTTACCGAGAGTCTCCATGCTGCTCAAGGCCTGGCGGTTCAGGTTGGTTTCATCGAACACATCGTAGTCCACGACCACCAGGGTTCCAATTCCCATTCTCGCCAGTAATAAGATAACCTGTCCTCCCAGCCCTCCCGCACCAATCACAGCCACACGGGATTTTGCCAGCCTGAGTTGTTCCTTAAGGGAAATGGTCTCCCTGTTGCGGAGATAACGGTAGGGACAAATTCCGAGTGTCATTGCCTCAATGTATATATTGTGAAGTGTGGAGTGGCATTCCTCTGCCACTTTTGAAGCCTGCGCATCTTCCAGTATCTCTACTTCGCGTCCAGCAGGATCCGTAATCTTTTTCGATTTCGCATGAAGCAGTTCACGGATATTTATTTGTATCTCTGAATTCATTTCCCTTTTTCCATATCCACAGCCTTCTTCTCCCGCCGGTCTCGCTCCCGATTTTCCCGCACAATTCCCAAAAAAACACGGTACGGCCCAGGAGTTCCAAAGGGGAAAAAGGCCAAACGGTCACCTGGAAACACGGGGTCATAGATGTTTATTACCCGCCCGTTACAAAAAACAGCCTCGATTTTTTCAGGCGGGATGGAAAGCCCCATGGCAATATCAAAGGCAGCCTCACCCTCGCGCGCGATCTCTCTTTCAAGGGCATAGGGAAGGCCCTGCTCATCCATATAACGCCGGAGGAAGCCAAATAAACTAATATTCACGGTGTGCCTGTTTTCACTGGAAACCATGTCAACCTCCACCAATTGCCGGAAACAGCCCCACGCGCTCAACTCCTGTCAATACGTGTGCCAGGGACTTATTTTTTCCGTCTACAATGATAAGTTTGATTCTATCTGCCGGGATATTCATTTGTTCACAAAGCTCAGCCACGGTTATTTCCTTATCCGGGGATAAAACCACACCTTTTGCGGGATCATAGCCGGGAACATGCTTTCGAAGTATTGAGCTCAAAAGTATTTTAAGTGGCATGTGCGTTGTCCTTTAAAATTTGCCTCATGAAAGTTTCCGGGATAAGAGCATTAGACTCCGGAATTATCGTGAAAATAAGCAGATATGTCAAACACATAATCTATACTTTAAACGGTTACAATTGTAGCTTTCTAATTCTTGGATATGATCAAAATATTTA
>JAIWDV010000183.1:0-4336 GCA_048632525.1 Bacteroidales bacterium
TCCTGAACCTCGATGAGGTTTCTAAAGCGATTTAAAAGTGGGCTATGTTTCCAGGCCGTTCATCATGCTGAACGGCCTGAAAGGTCTCTGACCTTCTTTGTCGTATATATAAATATTGCTTTATGTCAAGAATGATATAACAACTTTTCGAAAACACTACATAAAAAATATATTTCCCCTTGACAAAGGGGATGACTATGGTATGGTTTATTACCTTTACAGTTCACGATAATGAACTGGGCTTAGCGCCAAAGAAGGATGTCTGATTGGCACTGGTCCTATTTTGGTATTCTGCTTTAAGACAGAAAGGAGAGTATTATGACAATAGAAAAAGAAGGGTTATCAACGGCCGAGAGTCTGCGAAAGACCAGGACCTACGGTAAGTTTAGATGCCACAATCCTACATGCATGGAAAGGATTCAGCCGGAGAAGGGAAAAAAGACCGCCAAATGCCCGACATGCGGAATGGAATACCGGGTCCACTGGGTCAATCCCAACCTGCCCCGTATCAGAGGACCGGTATGGGACGTAAACAGAAAATTGGCAGAAGCAAAATTAAAAGAAATGGGGGTAAAATAATATGCCGTTAGACAGAAAGATAGCATATATTGATCTCACCACAGGTGATATCCAGACAAAACCTATCCCGCTTGATGTAAGGAAGAAATTTCTGGGCGGCAGGGGGCTGGATGCATATCTTCTTTATAATCATACAGAAAAGGGCTGTGACCCCATAGGGCCTAAAAATACACTCATGATAAGCGGCGGTATCCTGACAGCCACATGTGCTTCAGCAACCGCCAGGACTCATGTCATGGCCAAATCCCCACTCACCGGGTTGCTCGGCAGTGCGAATATGGGAGGTTTTTTCGCGCCTGAAATGGCCTGGGCAGGCTTTCATCACCTTGTCATCAAGGGCAAGGCCAAACATCCCGTTTATATCTATATCCACAACGGTGAAATCGAGATCCGGGATGCCCGCGACATTTGGGGTAAATCCGTAACAGACTCACAGTGGGCAATCAGGGATGACCTGGGTGACCAGGAGGTCAAGAGTTGCGTTTGTGGTCCTGCCGGCGAAAATCTGGTCAGGTTTGCCAATGTAATGACGGGAATTAAAAATTCCGGTGGCAGATCAGGGATGGGATGCGTTATGGGCTCCAAGAATCTTAAGGGCGTGGCGGTCCGCGGAACCATGGATATAAAAATAGCCCGACCAACAGAAGCCCTGGAATACAATAAGCGTTTCATCGACCAAATAGTCAGCGCCAAAGTAAATCAGACCCAGGGAGCCCTGGGGACACCTTTTATCTGGGGAGCTACCAATTCCTGGGGAGGCATCAGGTGCAGGAATTTTCAATATAACCAGTGCGAATATGCGGACGATATGGAACCTGAGCGTATCGATGAAATTTGTGAGGAGACCATGGGGCCCTACCATATGACGGGCTGTTTCGGATGCCAGGTTCATTGCAGGGCACAGTATAAGATCCCGGAAGGCCCCTATAAGGGAGTATATGATGAAGGACCGGAATATACATCCCAGGGTGCGTTTGGTGGGGAGACGGACACACCCAGGGCTCTCACTGTCCTTGTGGGAAATCATCTGGTTGACAAGTTCGGAATGGATAACCTCGAAACAGGGAGCCTCATTTCCTGGGCCATGGAGCTTTACGAACTGGGCATTATCACCAGCAAAGAGACAGACGGACTGGATCTGAGATTTGGAAATGATGATGCCGTAATAGAAATGATCGAACGAATCTGTTACAGGAAGGGCTGGCTGGGAGATACCCTTGCAGAAGGAGGCATTGCAGCCTCGGAAAAGATCGGGAAGAATTCCTTTGATTACCTTATTCAGGTCAAAGGTATGAGCAATCTCCATTCAGATGAGAGGGCTACGCCTGGATTGGCACTTAATATTGCCACGGGATCAAGAGGCTCGGACCATTTGAGAAGCAGACCGGCCATTGACCTGTACCATCTGCCGGAAGAGGTCTTAAGGAAGATTTACGGTAACCCGGTTTCCTATGATGGCCCGTTAAGCTCTGAGCATACGGAATATATCGGTAAACCATGGCAGGTCTTCTGGCAGGAGAACTGTTACATGGGGGTAGATTGCCTTGGGATTTGCAAATATCATACAACTTTCCTGGGAGCGACTCTTCCTAATTTCGAGGATTGGTCAAAAGTGATTTATTACAATACCGGTCTTGAAATGACCCCTGAGGAAATATGGGAAGTAGCCAGACGATGTAACATGATTGAAAGACTCTTCAATCTAAGAGAAGGTTTGACAAGAGACGATCTCAAGAAAGGTGATATGTTGAACCATCGCTATTTTGATGAGCCATGCAGACGGGGAGCCATAGATGTCGTCGGTAAAAAGATAGACAAGAAAAAGTTTATTAAAATGATCGATGAATTCTACGAGCACAAAGGTCTTGATCAAAAGGGTGTTCCCAAACCGGAGACATTGAAAGGACTCGGCCTGGAGAATGAACCGTCCCATTTAGTATAATTCAATCTGAGAGGAGAAAGATAAATGGCTAAAACCCTATATATAGATTACCAGAAGTGCACAGGCTGCAGGCTCTGTGAGCTCGTTTGTGCAGTTTTCCATGATGGGATATCCAATCCTGCAAGAAGCCGAATAAAGGTGATGAAATGGGAGTCAGAGGGCCTTTATATTCCCATGTCCTGCCAGCAATGTCAGGATGCGCCCTGTATGAACGTTTGCCCGGTAAAGGCCATCTCCCGTGATGAGGAGCTGGGACGGATAGTTGTTGACTACGATGTCTGCATAGGCTGCCGCTCATGTGTGGCCGTATGCCCATTCGGCGCAATGAATTTTAATGCTAAAGATAAGCAAGTTTTCAAGTGCGATCTCTGTGATGGCGATCCCCAGTGCGTCAGATTCTGTGAAGTAAAGGCCATAGAGTATCTTGAAGTGGATGATATGAGCATTTACAAGAAAAGAGATGCAGCGACAAGAATTTCTGTTGCAGGTAAAGAGGCCGTGGCCTTACAGGCGGCCATGTAACGAATCGCAGTAACTATTCAGGTTGTCAGGTTCACAGTTCAGGGTTCAGGGTTGTTTCGCCTGCGGCGGGGTCGCATTTTTCATATTGCTTGACATAGTTAATGAACCTATGAACGGAAGCAGTTACGCGCAATGTGCCACCCCTCGATATCTCAAAACCGTGGAGTTTTCATAAGTTAACCTTGAACCGTGAACCATGGAACTTTGAACCTGAGTAGTTAACAAATCGTATACACAACGAGATCTGAACTTACCGAAATCTTAAACTTTATGATGGGTTTCGTTTTACCCTTCAACATGATAGGTCATAGGCAGTAAGCGGGCACAAGAAGAACTCTGCTCCTTACTGCCTATTCCTTGCTGCTTACTCCTTACTGCTTACTTTTTTCTCTAAATTTATCCCCCGGCAAGCATAAGGGTTACATGAATATCATCTCCATCCTTAACCGGTTTGGCCAGCTCATTTGGGTAGGCGCTTTCCAGATTAACATAGATCTCAATTATATTGCGCAGATTACCCTTTTTATCAAAAACTTCCTTCTCGACGTTCGGGAATTGGCTGACCAGGTTCTTAAGGCAATCACCGACTGTATTCCCTTCAACCTCGATTATATCTAACCCATTAGTAAATTGGCGATGAGTCTTATGAATGTGTACTTTAATGCTCACATTTTACTCCTTTCGTATTACGGTCTTGATCTAAAAAGATAATCCTGATTACAATCAGTGCAATAGGTGAAACGGTTATTTCATGAAATACAAGTTGAAAAAGCGCATGGCCATCATCGCCAGCTACTTCGAAGGGGAGACTTATGGCCTCCTTGGGCCCCAGATGGCCGCCACGGTCATTCAAGAAAATACGCCCTATGAATGTATTGTCATAACCGTCACGCGGGCGGATGACAAGAAACTTCTCAAAAAGGCCTTAATCGACTATTTCGGGGTAGAACGGCCCATAGTCGGTTTTTCTGCCCTAAGCGGCAGGGAGGACTTATTTTCCTTTGCCAGGGAACTCAGGGACGAGGGAGTCCTCACGCTGCTTGCCGGGCCCCAGGCCGATGTAGATTATTTGGGGGAAAGGGATTGGCAGGAGCACCCCCACCGATTCAAGGGGCTCTCGAAGAACTTTACTTTCTCCTTACATGGACCTGCTGAGCAGGTCATTTATCTCTTACAAAATCTTGATGGAAATGGTTGGCAGGACGCCCCAGGGCTCCTCTATTGCAGGCAGGATGGTGAAATAGTCAAAAACCTGCCAACGACCTGGGAAGAGGAGTTTTTAAGGAAAATACG
>JAIWDV010000184.1:0-4273 GCA_048632525.1 Bacteroidales bacterium
AAGTATTCCAGGAGAGAGCCGATGAACTACCCCGCCGCAAGCGGACGGGGTATCCCTCAAAGGACAGTTTTTTTATCGCCGCAAGCGGCGGGGAATAAAACCCCAAGGGATTAAAGCAATCAAAGACTGTAAAATGGGTCTTGTGGATCTCCGGACAGAGGCGTGTGCCACGGCCCATCATCTGCTCAAAGAGGATTCTGGATTTGACCGGCCTCAAAAACACGATGTCTTCGATCTTCGGGACATCCACACCGGTTGAGAGCATATCTACCGTAACCACGATTGCTGGATTTTGACGATTTCTGAACTCGCGAATCCTTTGAAGGGGCCGGTCCACAGAGGGGTCCCCGGTAATCTTTTGGACAAAATCATCGCCCCGGCTAAATTCATCTCTCAGGATCTCGACCAACCGATCGCAGTGAGATATGTGCGAAATGTCATTCTGAGCAAAGATCAGGGTTTTTGGAAAATGGCCGAACTGCTTTTCTTGTTCCAGCAAATACCTCTTAACTTCCTGGACGATCTTTCGGTTTCTATCAGGAGCAGACCAGTCGATCTCCGTGGTGGGGGCAGGAAGCTCCCTTTCATCTTCCAGGGTTTCAAAGCTGAGCTGACCTGTTTGAGTGTTGAGGTACCCGACCTCCTCCCCCTCTTCAAGGAAGACACCGTTGATGGTGATATCCGACTGGATGGCAATGGCATCGTAGTCTACCAGAAAGCCCTCTCGTACGGCCCGCTCATAGTCGTAGCGAGAAACAATTTCTTTAAAGAAAGCCGTGGTGTGAGCCGCCGGGGTGGCCGTGAGCCCTATCTTGATGCCATCGAAATGCATCAGCACCTCGCGCCATTTGCTTTCCTCCTGGGCGGTGTAACCACGGTGGCACTCATCTGCGACGATGACATCAAAGGCATGGATTGGTATGTCGAGCTTTGCGGCATCGGAGTCATCATCCTGATCCCCGAATGAGGTCCTGAACATGCCTTCATATCCAAAGAGATTGATCCGCATGCGCTGAATGGTGGAGACATACACATAGCTGTGTTTGGACTGCGGATTGGTTAGGTCTGCCCTTTACCCATAAATTGCCACTAAAGGATATTATTATCCGTCCCTAAGCGCGAACCCTTCACACATTAGTTGTAAATATGCATAACCTTGCCACATTAATTGATGACCAGGGGGCGGATCGCAGGAACGTCCGATGTAACCGCCAATCATAGCCACCAATCTCACTGCAGCGCCTAAACAATCCGGAGGGGCTAAGGCTTTTTTTTAGCATGGGCTCTCAGTACCTTGATTTCCAGATCCGAAAACAATACCTCGGAGGGCAGCTCCGGGGTCTCTCTTCCCATAAGAGTCATGAGCATAATACGCCAGGCAATAACCAGGTTGATCGCTACCGCTCGCCTGAGACGCTCGGCGGTCTTATGGGCCATCTTTTCAGCACCGCATCCGGACTTCAGAACACGATGCCAGTCTTCGATACGCCAGCGCAGACAATACCACTTCACACAATTCAATGCGTCATCGATCGATTTTATATCAATTGTCGTCAGTAAAAACCACTCAAGTGGTTCCACGCCGGCAGGAGGGACATCTTCGCTCACATGGACAACCCATACTGCGATCGGATCTTTATCCTTACAATACGACGGAGGATTAAGTTCTATCTGTACATAACAAACTGAAACTTCTGCAGTACGCTCTGACCGTTTTGGACGCGCTTTCTGTTTACTCTTTTTGGATTTGGCACTTTGCCTGGGAACCTTGATTTTAATCCGAGTTTGAATCGGCGATTGCCTTGCTGTATCGAACAGCTTATGCTCTCCGGTGGTTCTGCGATCGTGTTTGGCGCGTACGAGCAGATCAACACTGGAACAATTACAGCGTTGATCATCAAACAATTCAAAGAAATCCGCCTCCCGATCTAGAACATTGACCAAAGAGGTATGCGGCATCTGAGCTTTCAATTCCACACAATCGCGCATCCCCTCGATCCAGCAGAAGGTTTTCTTCTCTTCAATAGGGATTGCTGAGGCAGGACGGTTATCCTCCTTTGATTTCGGTTCAGGAGCGTTACACTCGGCGCGCAGCACCCCCAGGGGAAGACCGTCAGTGTTTACCGCTAATGTCGAATGCAGATGCAATCCTCTACTTTGGGCACCGGTCTGATTCGTACCGATCACTCCCAGGCCTTCACATTTATCCAGGGTGGAATAATTTAGATCACTGCCGTCCTGAATACATAATACAGTTTTTTCCGCCTTCATTCGCCGTATCGTTTGCTTACGGTGCGGCAGGAGAATGTTGGGCATGGTCACTGCTGAATCGTCCGGCTTGTCGATCAACCGATAGTAGCCTTTCACTTTCGGCCAGTCACCTCCAGCAACACCGCAATAAGCACGTCCGGGGTTCTCGGCTTTATCAGTTCCAATTTCAACAAGTCTGCGACTCAGTCGTTTGTCGCCCAACGGGGCGCCACCGAATTCCTTTTCCGCCCAGTTTTTTCCGTCAATACCAACGGAGAGGTCAAGCGCACCTAAACCGCTATTTTCTGGAAGTCCTATCTTGATACGAAAATCTTCCTCAAGCGGATAAACATAAATATCCTTTATGCTTTCCGCCTTTTTCTTAAAGCGATCCTGTCGTCCCCGGCCTTTGGTACAACCGATCCACTGCCAGTTTGCAGCCCTATAACATGTTCCTTTAAAATGATTGGTGTCCACAAAGGTTTCCAGAAGCAGGGGGCGGTATCCATACCGGGTATCAAAATCTAGTGGAAACTCCCGGATGGCCATGCCAAGCAATCGGGAAGCAAGGTTTTTGCATGATACGCTGGAACGAATCAGAAACCGGCTCATATTAACAACATGGAGTAAATTGGCTCGTCGTATATCCCAGTCCCAGCCTATCCATCTATCCCGGTCTTCCAGGTGTAATGCCGCAGAGCTAAACCCCAGTCCTCCCAGCCAGCCATGTTCCGATTCCACAAGATAACGAAGCTGGCGGCCGACCAGCGGTCCAGCACCTTGCGGATGATCCTGAATCATCAATTCGTTCCAGATCCGCATATGCTCTTCTGTCTCTACAGGAATCAACCGTAATTGACATATTTTTCCAGCCTCATCAGGGACTCCTTGAGGTTCAGGCACCGGCTCGGCAAGACGCCTTGGTCTTATTTTACCAGGAATGTGACAGGGCATGGGCAAAACAAAGTGCTCTTTTTGTTCCAGTTCACGTAATGCTTTCAGGCATCCGCTCTGCTGCCTCTTGCCGCGCGGATCGAAAAAGCCGAACTGATCACAAAGCTGATCTGCCAGTTTCGTCCTTTTTATGTTAACATTAGTATCGAGTATGCTGCAGATATGCTCGATGGCCTCAGGTTGCGCGAGTGTCCGTTTAATTTGATTTTGTGTTTCCATGCCGACAACATATGCAACATGGAGATAAAAGTCCAGCTTTAATTATGGGTAAAGGGCAGGGCTAGGACGAGAACATCACCGTTGCATGTTGAGATATCGACGAGGAAGTCCCGCACAGCGGCAAGCACTTCGCTGCGGTTACTCGAGGCAGGGACCTCATCGAGTCCGTCAAGGACCACAAGCCAGGGATATGCTTCCAGCCAGCCCCGTAGATCCTCAACTGCGACCTCATAGTCAGTCCGGTCCTTTAAAAGGTATGCCACATAAGAAAGCACTGAAGTGACTCCCGTCTCCTCCCGCGCGGCTAAAGCCTTCGCGAAGCGAGCCAATTCGAGACGAAGAGGAAACCGGCGCGCAATCTCGAGTGGGAGCTGCTGCGAAGTGCAACGAGCCTCAATTGAGCAAACGGCTTCCTTTGCCTCAGGGTCGAGGCGGTGCTTATCCCTTAAGAGATTAACGCGCTGGATCTGACAAAGAAACTGAGCAAGCGTTGATTTGCCCTGGCCAGGGCCACCGACAAGAACAAAACGACCGCATTTCCCCTTCACGGATGGCTGCGACAGATTCCCCTTTGAACCAGAGCCACTGGGGTCTTCAGGCCGCAAACAGGTACTGCCGACTAAAAGCATCTCTGCAAGAAACCCAGGTGGCAAATCGGCCTTTTCATCGGGCGGATCGGGGCTCCTCTCTCCAAAAGCCGGCAGATCTACGAAGACCTCTTCAAGGCGTATCCGATTCTCTGGACTGTGACCAGCCTGTTCCAGTTTGGAGAAGTGATCATCCAAGATCTCTTTTTGCAGGAAATTCGAATGGATGCATAGATACAATGATCCACCAGAGGGTGGTCGTG
>JAIWDV010000185.1:0-4271 GCA_048632525.1 Bacteroidales bacterium
CAGCGAGCCAAACTCCGTGAGGAGAGGAACACAAAATTGAAGGATGCGACGGCAGCCGAACCACCGAGTGAGCAAACCGTAAGGGGCGTCTATCGTGTCTTACCCCAGTTTATTCTCCCAGCTAAATCCCGAGATAAAATCCCGGTAAAGAGGGTGGGATCGACTATTCTATCGTTTCCCGCAATCGGCCTGAAAAAGCATCTCATAATCAGTTCCCAGTATCGTCCTCTGGATAATAACCTGTGCGGCCATGGGTCAGGCAATTTCGTGAGAGGATGCGCTTGATGGTGCTGATGGAAGGCAATGGTCGGATTCCCTTGTGCTCCAGGATCTGGGAGATGGCTTGAGCACCATAAGAGAGCCCGTTGTTATAGAGATGGAGCCTTTCCATCACAACGATTTCTTCGATCTCCTGAAGGGTATAGAGGCCCATAGGTTCATTTCAAGGCAACAGAAAGATCATGTTGCCATCAAAGAGAAGCAAGTCACAATGGAGAGAAGTGCTGTTGAGCCTATAATAGGCGATGATCTGATCTATGAAAAAAGCGAGGTCATCAGTGATGGAAAAGACGGTTTTACAGGAATCACAGCCTATGAAGGAGAATATCCCCTGCTTGTATGCCTTGAGAGCGGTTTGCTTGCAGCAGGAATGGAAGGGATACATTTTCATGATCATGTGTCACCGAGTTTGTTGTCGAAGATGGAGTTATTGAGGACGTGCTGTTTGAGGAAGTTTTCATCTATGGTCTGAGTCCCGTGGACAGCGGCCCTGATGATGGCCTGGAGTGCCAGTTGATTCATGACCCTTGGAATGCCCTTTGCCAGATGAAAGATCAGTTGGATGGCGTTATCGACAAAGAGTTCTTTGGGTCCCTCGGCACGTTCCAGATGGAAATGGATGTATTTGCGAGCGTCATCTATGGTAAATCCTCTGAGGTTATGGGAGAAGACAATACGCTGCATGAGGGCCTCATTTTGGGGTTCTCTGATGCGCAGGGCGAGTCTTTGGGACCCTGAGAGGATGAAAGAGAATCTGTCTTCTGAATCCATGGCAAAGTTGGCAAGCAGTCTGAGCAGTTCAAGCAACTTATCCGAAAGGCCATCACCGTCGTCAAATATGATGATAGGGTGTTTTCCTGTTCGCTCTTCATATTGAGCCAGGAATGCACTGATGGCATCAAAGAGGTCAGCCTGGTGATAAAGGACAGGCAACCCGAGGATGCGGGAGAGACTCCTGAGGAACCCTGTGGGGGTAATGCGGAGGTTAAAGAGATAAAAGACGTCAAAGCGGCGTTCATCTAAATCGTTTTTAAACCGTCTTAAGCTGATGCTTTTTCCCACACCAGAAGGGCCATAGAGGAGGGCAATACCGCGTGTTTCGAGCCATAAATGGAGGCCCTGTATAAATTCCTGCTGTGCCTTTGCGTCGAACATTTTGGATGCCCACATATACTTGGTGAAGGGGATCTTGGAGAAACCGAAGTAGGATTTAAGGTGCATGCGTTGTTCTTTCATCATTTACCTCCAGGTATTTGATCCTGGATATGGTTGAGATAGAAGCTGATGTGGAGATTTTTGGGTTCAACGGCCAAGAGATTATCCAGGGTGTGTTTGAGCCAGTCCGCATCAAAAGGTCCAAAAGTTTGAAAGAACGCTGTTACTTCTCTTTCATCGAAGACTTCCTCGGCGATGCGTTCACGAAGGATGTTCAGAAAATCTGCGAGTGTCTGGGTGTTTGAGGAGTTATTGACGGACGGGGTGATTTGTATTTTTGCCTTCTGTTGTTGTGTGAGCCATCCGAGGTAGTCGGTCTTTTCCCCTGAGTTCTGATATTGTTGCAAAGAAAGCAGTTCCTTCGGAGCGCGGTTTGGTGCTATCTGAAGAGGTTTAGCCCGCTGTTTAAAAGTACCTTCCTGGTAGATTTCGATATGATCGAGTCTTTCAGGATCATACCGGACCTCAACCCTTTTTTTGGCCAAGGCAGGAGATATCTTGTAGCGCCGGTTAAAAAGTTGGATAACACCGGTTTTATCCGGGGTCCTTTTTTCTCGCCACAAAAATGCGATACGGAGTTTTTCTTCATCGATGTATTGGATACGGGAAGAGTCCTTTGCCCATCGCTGTTTGGGAGTCATCCTGATCTCGGTATGTTTCCGAAGGTTGTATTCTTCCCCGGCCCACGCGAGGAAGGCCTCGTTGAGTTGATGGAGAGTGATAATGTTTGAAGCCTTAACCTCTGCGATAAAATGATTGACACAAAAACGGTTGAAGGCCTCTATCTTGCCATGGCCCATGGGTCTATAAGGTCTTGTATGGATTGGTCGGTGGATTCCGAGTTCAGCGCAGACAATCTTCATATGGTTGGACTTGAAGACCATGCCGTTATCGTAGTAGACCCGATCCGGTTTCCCGTAGCGCTGTAAAGAGCGTTTGAAGACCAGCTCAAGGGCGGGGAGATCACCCTTGAAGAAGAAACGGCCATAGAGGAGTAACCTGGAGGCATCATCAAGGAAGGCGTAAAGATAGGACCGTCGCATCTTGCCTTTTCGGTTTGGATCAGGCAGCCATGGTCCCTGGAGCATATCCGCCTGCCAGAGATCATTGGCGTAATCCGCCTGCCATCGATCCAGATCCTGGTTATCCGGGACGACCAGCTTTCTGGCTGATAGTCCCAGCGCCTGCAAGGCCCTGTGCAGAGTGGATCTGCGCAAGAGGCCCGGGGGAGCCAGTTGCATGTTCTCCATGATAGTAATGATCCGTTCTATAGAACGCTCGGGCACTTCGAGTTTCAGTTTACAGGCTTTTTCGATCAGGTCTTTGGGTATGGCCCGTATTCCCCTGTCTTTTCTGGGTTTATCCTTGAGGGCTTCAAAACCGCCAAGGCGGTATATACGGAGCCAGTATCGGATAGTCTCCGGTTTCACAGTGATGACTTCTCCGGATTCCAGAAACCAACTCTTGGCTGCCAGGTGTTCGAGCATCTGACGACGTTTCCCCCGGGGTGGATTGGCGGCAAGATACGCGCTGATGATCTGGAAACGCAAAAGCGCCTTTTTGGTAATAGGGTCGTGATCTGTCATTGAAAGTCCTCCTCTCATGATTTTGCCGCCAGATTATCAAGGTTTCTTCAGGACTTCGATGACAGCTTTTGTGGGAAAGGTATCCAGAGGAATGGGACCCAAATGGAGACAAAAATCTCCTTTTGACTCCCAACAAGGTATGGTAAAATTAAATTAGGAATCGAGATTTTCTCTGTCTTGTCACGGCGATAGACGGATCCGCTTTTTGTCTTGCCCGGGCCATGAGGAGGGAGGGAGTAGCCGAAAGGGTCTTGGAGCCTATAAGCAGGATCGCGAGACTGCGCCAAAGTGTGATGGCCTTGGTGGAATCGCGACACCTCTTGGTAAGACTTTCAGGGGGTGAAAGCCCCTGGTGAAAGGACTCATCCCATGGCCTGGGTTCTCTTGTTTCGATCAATACCTCTCGAATGGCTTGTTGAGTTTCCAGACAGACGGCTTTTGCCCGTTTCAGGTAGCGAGCCAGGGTTCTGGGTGTGGCTGCCTCGTCTAACTCCTGTGGGATGCTTTTATAAATACCCTTTTCCCCTTCCAGGTATGACCAAAGAAGGGCTAAAATGACCAGAGTGCAATTGGGTATATATGGCAATACATCTGGCGTCCCATTACTCATAGTCCGACCGCAGCACAGGCATAGCCATCTCTGTCGCCATACCCGAACAGGTGTCAATACAGCACCCTTCAGCGTCTTCACCCAACGCGTATATCTCCCGTGTGCGTGAGAACAACCAGAATCGCTATGACACTTGTCACACATAGAAGGCCGTTCGGGAACACTGGCATAAGCACCCTGATGCAAGAAATACTTCCCGCTTGTGGATATAAAGCCGTCCCGGAAACTCGAAAGAAGACCCATACTACTTCCTCCCGTCCCAGGCTATTATACCGGTATCCCAGTTTTATGAGAGAGAAATTTTAAAGAGATAAAATCAAGATTTATTGGGAAGAGAAACTAGGGTAGGACAAAAGCATGGGTTATAAATTCAACGAGATTGCAGAGATATTAGACATCCATCCGGTGACGGCAGGAAGGTGTGCAGAAAAAGGTAAGAAATTGATTGACAATGATGAGGGCATTTGGGATATATTAGAATAACGCAGTTACATAGCAACGTCCCCCATTATAGCAACGTCCCCCATTACTATCCCGACTGCGGGGGATGCCGGGTAACCGGCATTCCTACCGCGACCCAG
>JAIWDV010000186.1:0-4243 GCA_048632525.1 Bacteroidales bacterium
TATAAATTTTGAGGTTGTGCCTGGGATCACTTCTGCAATCGCTGTACCGGCCTATGCCGGGATTCCCCTGACCCACCGGGATTACACCTCCACGGTAGCCTTCATAACCGGCCATGAGGACCCCCAAAAAGAAAAATCAGACATTGCATGGGATAAGCTTGCAACAGGTGTCGGCACTCTGGTCTTCCTGATGGGTGTTGGGAATTTGCCGCATATTGCTGAAAGACTGATGGGACATGGACGAACGCCTGATACTCCCGTAGCTGTGATCCGCAGTGGAACTGTATCCGAGCAAAAGACAATTACGGGAACCCTTAAGAATATTGCCCGGTTATCCAGGGAGAGTGGCATTACGCCACCGGCCATTATCGTTGTTGGCGATGTAATCCACCTGAGAGAGAAACTCAACTGGTTTGAAACAAGGCCACTTTTTGCAAAACGTATCGTAGTGACCCGGGCCAGAGAACAGGCAAGCGGCTTTCTCTCAGCTCTGGCAGAGTTGGGCGCAGAATGTATCGAGTTCCCTACAATAGAAGTGGTGCCGCCGGAAAGCTGGGATGCGATCGATCGTGCCATCAAAGCTTTAGAAAGTTTCCAGTGGCTGCTCTTTACCTCCGTAAATGGCGTCCAATACTTCTTAAAAAGGCTGGAGGCCCTTGGAAAGGATGTCAGGGATCTCAAGGGAATAAAAATTGGAGCAATTGGTCCAAAAACAGCCGAAATCTGGCATGGCCTTGGGATCAAACCGGACTTGATACCTGGCGAGTACCGGGCAGAAGCAGTAGTAGAGAGCTTTAAGAAACTGGGAATCAAAGGGACAAATATCCTTCTTCCAAGAGCGGCAACCGCAAGGGAGGTTCTGCCTGAGGAATTACGAAAGATGGGGGCCCAGGTTGAGGTGGTACCGGCCTACAGGACGGTCAGGCCCGATCATGATACAGTAAAGGTGCGGGAAATGCTTGAAAAAGGGGCCATTGATATGGTGACCTTCACAAGTTCTTCTACTGTAAATAATTTTGTTGAGATGTTTAAGACCGATGTCCGGAAGTTACAGAAATGGATGGGCTCAGTGGCAGTGGCCTGTATTGGGCCTATCACCGCGAAGACTGCTCAGAAGAATGGCTTCACAGTAACTCTTACCCCCCCCGAATACACCATTGAATCCCTCACGGACAGCATTGTGACGTATTTTTCATCTCATTAATTAGAACTGCCGCTAAATACTCTTGCAACTCAGCTTGAAAATGGTAATATGGTTTCTTGCAGCGTCCTAAAGCAGGTCACTGTGCCACCTGGATTAGGCGCTGCCATGCAGCAATTGTAATGAACGCCGGCCGTTATGGTAAAGACTTCCAGCATATCAGAACCGAAAGTATGCGTTAGCCCAAAGACAAAGGAGGGGAAAACGATGATAGCAAATAAAAAAGTCCCTAACATAAGATTTCTGATTGTCATCGCATTGATAAGTACTGGACTCCTGGCATTTACAGCGTCCCAGGCAGGTGCTGAGGAGGCGCTCAAGCAACAGCTACTCGTCGATGCATCACGGATATCCATTGAGAACTGCGTTGCTGACCCTAATATGCAATGGTTCCTGCACCACTTACAAAATGCCAAAGGCCTTCTAATCGTGCCGAGGCTGTACAAAGGAGGCTTTTTCCTTGGCGGCTCGGGCGGCAGGGGCGTTCTGCTGGTACGCGATGAGAAGACAGGTGAATGGATTGGTCCGGCCTTTTACACGCTTGGCTCCGTGACCTTTGGCTTACAGATTGGTGGCCAGGTGGCGGAAGTGGCAATGATGGTGATGACGCAGAAGGGTCTGGAAAACCTGTATTCTACAACCTTCAAATTCGGAGGTGATGTCTCCGCGGCCGCCGGACCTTACGGTGCTGGTGCCGCAGGCGCCGTATCCAGTTTTAATGCTGACTTTCTTTCCTTCACACGGGCTAAAGGTGCCTATGTGGGCGTATCGCTGGAAGGAGCTGTCGTAAACACGAACTATGAATGGAACAAAACTTACTATGGCAAGCCAATAAAACCGGTGGACATTTTCGTGGGCCGCAGTGTCAGCAACCCTGAGTCGGCTGAGCTACGATCCGCAATAGCCAGGCTCGCAAAATAGCCTTATCGTGGCATCTCACAACTGCTTTCTTAGAAACGCCATTATCATGCCAAAATCGCCATTCTAAGCTAAAGATACAGGCAATATCCAAAACTTTATATTGTAATATCAAACTATTACTTTGGCCGGACCCCAGGCCAAAACACATTAAGTGCTTTCATTAAGGGACACTAACATATGCCTCAAATACGAAACTTCAGCATCATTGCCCATATTGACCATGGAAAATCAACACTGGCTGATCGCATGATTCAGCTGACGGGCCTTGTGGAAAGCCGAAATTTCCGTGACCAGATCCTGGACAACATGGATATCGAACGGGAAAGGGGAATCACGATCAAAAGCCAGGCCGTCAACCTTCCTTATGTCAACTCGAAAGGCGAAGAGTTTGAACTAAACCTGATTGATACCCCCGGCCATGTGGACTTTTCATATGAAGTCTCCCGCGCATTAGCGTCGTGCGAGGGTGTCCTTCTCCTGGTCGATGCCTCCCAGGGCGTGGAAGCCCAGACCGTGGCCAACCTTTTTGCGGCCATGGAGCACGATCTCACCATCATCCCGATCATCAATAAAATTGATCTGCCATCTGCGGATATAGACCAGGTGAGGGAACAGATTGAAGTGGATCTGGCCCTTGACTCGGACATGGCTATTCTGTGCTCTGCCAAGGAAGGGACAGGCATCGAAGATGTGCTCGAGGCCATAACTGCCCACATTCCATCACCGGACGGAAATGTTGACGAACCTTTGAAGGCCCTCGTATTTGATGCGCATTATGATCCTTTTCGTGGGACCATTGTCAGCCTGAGGGTTTTTTCAGGCCGGGTGCGCCCGGGTGATACGATCCGGCTGATGTCAACCGGCGCCACCCATAAAGTCGAAGAAACGGGTATCTTCCGGTTGGGGAGAGAACCGAGAGATGCCCTGTCTGCGGGCGAGGTCGGTTACATCATTGCAGGCATCAAGACAGTCAGCGATACGAGGATTGGTGACACGATTACCCTGGATACTGATCCAGCCCCCAGTCCCCTGCCGGGTTTCAAAGAGGTCAAACCCGTTGTGTTTTCATCTGTCTACCCTGTTACGTCCGAGGATTATCAAGGTCTGACTGAGGCCCTTGAAAAATATATACTGAATGACGCTGCCCTGGTCTTTCAAAAGGACTCCTCCGCGGCCCTTGGCCTGGGGTTTCGCTGTGGCTTTCTCGGCCTCTTGCACCTGGAAATCGTCCAGGAACGGCTTGAAAGGGAATTCGGGCAGTCCCTCATCATGACGGTCCCCACTGTTGAGTACCACTTTACACTCACGAACGGAGAAACCCTCAGCGTGGACAATCCATTATACTATCCGGATCCTGCCACTATCGAAAAGTCCATGGAACCCTACATAAAAACAAGCATCTTTATCCCGGAGCGGTATGTGGGGGCAGTCATGGATCTCTGCCTGGAGCGCAGAGGAGTAAACTCAAGGTTCAACTATCCCACGCCCGGACGCATCGAAATCCAGTTTGATATGCCTTTGGCAGAGGTCATATACGACTTTTACGACCGGCTTAAGACCGTCACCCAGGGTTACGGCTCATTTGATTACGATCTTCTGGATTACCGTAAGAACGATCTTGTAAAGCTGGACATTCTTGTGAACGGGGAAAGAGTTGACGCCCTTTCTCAAATTGTGCATCGAGATCGGGCAAGGTCAAGGGCGCTTAATGCCTGTGAAAGGCTGAAGGAAGAAATTCCGAGGCACCTGTTTAAGATTCCTATTCAGGGGGCCATCGGCGGAACCATTGTCGCCAGGTCTACAATTTCGCCTTTTAGAAAAGATGTGACAGCCAAATGCTATGGAGGGGACATCACCAGAAAGCGTAAACTTCTTGAAAAGCAGAAAAAGGGGAAAAAACGAATGAAAATGATCGGCTCCGTCGCCATTCCCCAGAGCGCTTTTGTGGCCGTGTTTAAGGCTGATAATAAATAGTGCCCGACCGAAAACTGTTATTTTTCCCAATCTCTTCGTCAGGCTCAAATTATAATCCTCGAAATACTCAATGTATTCCTGTGGTTATAATTTTCGCCTTCCTTGATCTTGGAAAAAATTCCTAGTTTTCGTTCAGACACTAAGTAA
>JAIWDV010000187.1:0-4213 GCA_048632525.1 Bacteroidales bacterium
GTTCTCGTATCTACTCTTTCATTTTGCAATCCTTATCCCATTCAGGGCAGGCTTCTTTAACTGGGGTTTCGTATTTCACCATACATTCATGGCATTCCATCTCAATGTTTGGAACATCACCGAATTTTTCCCTGATTTCCTCATCACTAAGGTGAGAAACTGCGCTGCATCCACATTGAGGGCATGTTGTCTTGATTGTATATTTCTTATCTTTCATTATATACCTCCTGTTGAAAGTAACCGATACGGTTCCGCTGTAATTAGCGGAACTCCATATCGCCATATTTACTGCTCTTTTTTATCAAGGTCTTTTATATATTGAGTTCCAAATTTCAAATTTTCGCTCAGTTTTCTTACCCTTTCTTCAATATCGTCTCTGATCTCGCGCATGAATTCAATTGATTTTTCAGAAGGATCCGGCACGTTCCATTCCTCATTTGGTACACCCGGAAATTGGGGGCACACATCTTTACAACCCATTGATACGATCAAGTCTGGTTTTCCAAAGGGAGCAGCTTCCTCAATAGATTTTGGTTTGCGATAGGCCATGTCAATACCCTTTTCCTTCATAGCCTTTTCCATTAGCTGATTTACCTCTTTTGCCGGCGCACTCCCTGCGCTATCAACCTCGATCTTGTCCCCACCATGGTATTGGGCAAAGGCACTTGCCATCTGGCTGCGGCAGGCATTTTCCGTGCAGACAAAGAGGATCTTTGTTCTGTTCAGAAAGGGTGTCACAAGGGCCTTGGCCTTTTCTTTTACTTCATTGAGGGCATTGGGGTGTTTTTTTATGTCTCCTGATCCTTCAATCTGTTTGTATGTGAGAGCTCCGTCAAAACTCGCTCCAACCGCGTCAAAGAAGTATTTGGCCATAAGGGTAGTGCCTTCAAAGAGATTTTCCCCCTTTGTGGCCCCAACTGATAATAGAAACCCTTGCCGCCACTTTCTGCCAGGATCCGTGAGTCTGAATACATATCTCAGGGACCACAGGGCTTGAGACCGGTCAATGAGGGCCTTCATCTGGGCCGTAGGGCCGTAAAAGAAAATGGGTGTTGCCATTACGATGATGTCTGCTTGACGAAGCAATGGATAGACCTGCTGCATATCATCATCAATGGGACAAAACCCTTTTTTTTCACAGGTTCCACATTCCTGGCAGGGGGAGATATTCATGCGCGCCACATCCAGGTTTTGTGTATGGGCACCAAGTCTTTCTGCCTCAGCGAGAAAGGACGAAAGGAGAATACTGGTGTTTCCTTTAATACGCGGGCTTCCCTGTAATCCAAGAACAAACATTGAATCAATTCCTTTCCTTCGTTACTTGAGTGCAGCCTCCAATTGACCCACGTCCGTAATCGGTGCCTGGCAGGCATATTGCTCGCAGACGAAAACAGTGGGTTTATGATTCACCGGGGCCATGAATTCCGTATAGGGGGATAACCCGGCAAGCCTTTTACCCCCCAATCCTTGAGGCCGAAACAGTAAAACCTTATTGGGTAGAAATTTTCTATAAATGGCATTAATCATGGTTTGAGTGTCATCAAGTGTTGGGTCACCGGCAATAACGATTTCCCTGCTCGGGCCGACCACAAAATCAAGGGCCGCCAGTAGTTGAGTATGAGCTATGGGGTGCTCCGTAACCTGGGCGGAAAAATGCCGGATCAATTGCTCATATTTTTGCTCTAAGCCGATGTTTCCCGTCATGCGACCCAGGCGCAAAAAGTTAAGCGCTGCAACTGAATTGCCTGAAGGGAGGGCCCCATCGTATATCTCTTTGTTCTGCATGACAAGGGGTTCGTTGCCTTTTCCCGTGAAATAAAGCCCCCCACCTTGCTTATCCCAGAAAATATCTATCATTTCCTTGTTCATGGCAACAGCTTGTTCAAGATACGAGATGTCAAAGGTAGCTTCATACAATTCGATTAAACCCCACACCAGGAAGGCGTAATCATCCAGGTATCCCGGGTATGCTGCATCTCCCTGCCTGTACCTGCGCAGCAGCCTGCCATCGGCTGTCCTGAGATTTTTTAAGATAAAGTCAGCCGCCTTTCGGGCTGCGTCAGCATACGCTTGATCCCCAAGTGCCTGGGAGGCTTTTGCAAGGGCAACGATCATAAGACCATTCCATGCAGTGAGTATCTTGTCATCCTTTAAAGGATGGATTCGTTTTTCCCGGACAATAAAAAGCTTCTGTCTTGCGTCTTCTAAAACGGTTTCAAGCTCTTTCAGGCCCATACCTTCTTTCTTGGCAAAGGTCTCTGGATCTACCGGGATATGGGGAATACTGAGGCCATCTTCAAAATTACCGGCATCGCTGATATCATAAAAACGGCAGAAGAGATCACCGAGCCTGTCTCCCAAATGTTTTTTCACCTCCCCGGGAGTCCAGACATAGAATAACCCTTCTTTGCCTTCGCTGTCAGCATCTTCTGCACAATAGAAACCACCCTCGGGGGCGGTCATATCGCGCAACACATAGGTGAGTATTTCACGCACTACCTGGCCAAATTTTGCCTTTCCTGTTGTCTGATAAGCCTCTGTGTAGGCCATGGTCAGCAAGGCTTGATCGTAAAGCATCTTCTCAAAGTGGGGGACAAGCCACTCCCTGTCCACTGAATAGCGGTGAAAACCCAGCCCGATCTGGTCAAAAATGCCGCCTCTACGCATGGCATCAAGGGTCTTTTCTACCATTTTTAGAGCTGATGGGTCGAAGCTCCGTTTGTGCCATCTCAGAAGGAAGGTGAGGTTATGTGGCGTTGGGAATTTGGGTGCAGTGCCAAATCCGCCCCAGTTCGGATCAAAGGCCCTCGTAAGCTGTTCGTAGGCCTTCTTCAAGGTGTCAGAGCCTACAGCATGGCCTGGCCTACCTTCATTAGAGGACTTAATGGCCTGAGTAATTTCTTCGCTCGCCTTCAGGATCTTCTGCCGGTCGTTTTGCCAGATTGAAGCGATCTGGCTTAGTAGATCCATGAAACCGGTCATTCCCATCCGGCTCGACTTTGGGAAATAGGTGCCTGCAAAGAACGGTTTGCCCTCGGCAGTCATGAAAATGGAGAGGGGCCATCCCCCGCGCCCTGTCATAGCCTGACACACGGACATGTAGATCTGGTCCACATCCGGGCGTTCTTCACGGTCTACTTTTATAGCGATAAAATTTTGATTCAGAATCCGGGCAACCTCTTCATCTTCAAACGACTCGTGAGCCATCACGTGACACCAGTGGCACGTGGCATATCCAATGGAAAGGAAGATGGGTTTGTCCTCATTCCTGGCTTTACGGAAAGCCTCCTCGCCCCAGGGAAACCAGTCCACCGGGTTTCCGGCATGCTGTAGGAGGTACGGGCTCTTTTCATCAATCAAACGATTTGAAGCCCTTTTCTGTTTTACATCAGCAGAATACACATGATCTCCTGAGTAGGAAAATAAAAGGAAAACCGATAACAAAAGGATGAGCCTGAATTTTTGCCTCACCATCCGCAATGCACCGTTGAATATATAGTTCTTCCTTCTCAATGCCGGAGTCCCCCTTCAAGGGTTAGGAGGTTGAGTCAAAGTCCAAGCCCAGGGGGAGGCGAAAATCCCCCTCAATCCCCCTTTACAAAAGGGGGAGGATAGGATTCCTCCTTTTCAAAGGGGGACTTTACAGGTAGGGAGGGCAGGGTGGTAAAGCTCCCCCTTGCTTATTCCTTCTCAAACTGATCCTTGGATGCTCCACATACGGGGCAGGTCCAGTCATCGGAAATCTTTTCAAATGGGGTTCCGGCCTCTACACCGTTATCCGGATCTCCCTCCTCAGGATCATACACATAACCGCAAACTGTACACACGTACTTATCCATAATTTAATCCTCCTCATTTAGTTTTGATGGTGCAGAACTTTCGGAACATTGCAATTCAATGCGAAAGTCAGCATGTTGTAAATTAATAGGGCAGGGCATGAACATGTTAAGATCTATAAACTTTGTCAATTTTATGTTGAGTCTCTTAATTTCAACTATTTTTCTGTCTTCCTTTTCAATTTAATTCCCTCCTTCGTAGAGAATAGTAACTATTTCTAATTATCTTCTAATAATATAATTTCTCTCTTCCAGAAGGCAATCAGTCCATCATTGCCAAATGCAAGATCCACGAGTTCCCATCCGTGGGAACCTCTTTCATTGAGGATTTCGCTCAACACCCTGGTTTGATCTTCAGGTATCTGGTCGAATTTGCA
>JAIWDV010000188.1:0-4186 GCA_048632525.1 Bacteroidales bacterium
AGGATGTGCAGCCTGACGAAATATATAATATGGCTGCTCAGAGTCATGTCCAGGTTTCCTTTGAAACAGCGGAGTACACTGCTAATGCCGACGCATTAGGGACATTGCGTCTCCTGGAAGCAATAAGAATCCTGCATCTGGAAGATAAAACACGATTTTATCAGGCCTCTACCAGCGAGCTCTATGGCAAGGTTCAGGAGAGCCCACAGACTGAAACCACCCCCTTTTATCCGCGAAGCCCGTATGCGGCCGCAAAACTCTATGCGTACTGGATTGCGGTCAACTATCGTGAAGCATATAATATTTTTGCCTGCAACGGGATTCTTTTCAACCATGAATCACCTGTGAGAGGTGAAACCTTTGTAACCCGTAAGATTACAAGGGCAGTGGCAAGAATAAAACTGGGGTTGCAGGAAAAATTGTATCTGGGATATCTGGATGCCAGGAGAGATTGGGGTTATGCCGGCGATTACGTAAAGGCTATGTGGCTGATGCTGCAACAGGAACAACCGGAAGACTATGTCATTGCCACAGGAGAAGCCCATTCAGTAAGAGAATTTGTGGAAAAAGCTTTTAAGGAAGTTGAGATAAAAGTTGTCTGGGAAGGAACTGGTGTTGAAGAAGCAGGTAAAGATAAAGAGACCGGAAAAATCCTTATACAGATAGATCCGCGTTATTTCAGGCCCACGGATGTGGGCTTCCTTCAGGGTGATTTCACAAAGGCACGCACAAAACTGGGTTGGGAGCCTAAAATATTATTTGATGAACTGGTAAAGATTATGGTTCGAGAAGACCTTAAAGAGGCGGAGAAAGACAGGTTTTGCCAAACAGCCGGCTTTCCTATGTTAAACCAGTTTGAATAGGATAAGAGTATGGATAAAGATTCAAAGATATATGTTGCCGGTCATCGCGGTCTTGTTGGCTCGGCAATTATGCGAAGACTTGAAATTGATGGTTACAAAAACTTCCTCACTCATACGCATGCGGAACTGGACCTAACGAGACAGGAGAAGGTAGAAGAATTCTTTCATAAAGAGAAACCCGACTATGTGTTTCTTGCTGCTGCAAGGGTAGGGGGTATTTATGCCAATAACGCCTATCCGGCTGAATTTATTTATAGCAATCTTACTATCCAAACCAATATCATACATGCTTCTTATCTTTTTAAAGTCAAAAAAATGCTTTTCCTGGGCAGCTCATGCATCTATCCTAAAAACTGCCCTCAGCCCATGAAAGAAGAATACCTTCTTGACGGGCCTTTGGAACCAACCAACGAACCTTACGCTGTAGCCAAAATCGCTGGAATAAAGATGTGCCAGGCTTATAACCGGCAATATGGAACCAACTTTTTTTCTGTCATGCCCACGAACCTCTATGGGCCAAATGATAATTTTGATCTAAAAACGAGTCATGTGCTTCCTGCACTCATTAGAAAGTTTCACGAAGCCAAAATAAAAGGTCTATCAGAGGTGGAGATTTGGGGTACAGGATCACCCAGGCGGGAATTTTTACATGTAGATGACCTTGCGGATGCATGTTTGTTTCTTATGAACAATTATAACAAAAGCGAAATCATCAATATTGGTGTTGGCAAAGACCAAACTATCCGTGAGTTGGCTGAGATAATTGCAGGGCTTACGGGATTTAAAGGAAATATTCGCTTTGACACCGGCAAGCCTGACGGCACTCCTGTGAAACGTCTCGATGTCTCTAAAATAAACTCTATTGGCTGGCGGGCAAGAATCGGCCAGGAACAAGGGATAGCAGAAACATATAAATGGTATGTAGAAAACGTTTGCAAAGCCACAGTAGGTTTCGAAGAAACACGCCATCAAAGACAGGCGCCTGTGGGTAATAGGTTTTTATAATGATGAACATATCTTTCCATGATTATCCCAAGGAACCGGTAGTCATTAGCAGCCTTTCTGTTAAGTTCATGAAGCAATCCGGATTTATCCCCTTGCAGATGGATGAGAATACGCTGAGGATTGCCATGTCTGATCCACTGGATTTTTATACCATAGATGCTCTCAAGCTCGCCTACGGCGTAAAGATAGAAGTATGCCAGGGCAAAGAGGAGGATATCCTTGAGGCTCTTGAAAGACTGTATGGAGCCGGTGCCCAGTCAATAGACACGATAATCGAAGAAGCCGGCAAGGATATGTCCGGAATGGTCATTGGAGGAGAAGAAGATGCTGACTACCTGAGAGATCTTGCTTCAGAGGCCCCGATTATCAGACTGGTAAACCGTCTTATTTCAAATGCGGTTGAGCTGAGGGCAAGCGACATTCATTTTGAACCTTTTGAAAATGAGTTCAAGGTCAGATACCGCATAGACGGGATCCTGCATAATGCAGAATCTCCACCGAGACGTCTCCAGTCAGCTATAATTTCCAGGGTCAAGATCATGGCAAAACTCGACATTGCGGAAAGACGCTTACCCCAAGACGGGAGAATAAAACTCAGGGTTTCCGACAAGGAGATCGACTTTCGGATATCAACCATCCCCACGCTCTTTGGAGAAAGCCTTGTCATGAGAATACTGGACAGAGATACTTTAATTCTTGATCTCCAAAAGATTGGTTTTCCTGAAGACATTCTTCCGCAATATATTGACCTGATATCTCAGCCTTACGGTATGATACTGGTTACCGGTCCTACAGGAAGCGGTAAAACATCCACACTGTATACAACACTTGCAAAGATAAGCTCCCCGGAAAATAAGATCATTACACTCGAGGACCCTGTGGAATATCAATTAAAGGGTGTCAATCAGATCCAGGTTAACCCGAAAATCGGTATGACCTTTGCCGGCGGTCTTCGTTCCATCGTCCGGCAGGATCCTGACATTATACTGGTCGGAGAAATAAGAGATAAAGAGACCGCCGAGGTTGCTATTCAATCTGCTCTCACCGGCCACCTGCTTTTCAGCACCCTGCACACCAATGACGCAGCAGGCGCTATTACCCGGCTCCTTGATATGGGCGTGGAAAACTTTCTCCTTAGTTCCACACTGTTAGGAGTCCTGGCTCAGAGGCTTGTCAGAGTCATCTGTCCTTATTGCAAAAAGTCTATCAGTCCTGAGGAAAAGCTCTTAAAGTCCATGGGGGTGAGTCCTGATGAAGCGGCAGGAATCGATTTTTTCGCCGGAAAAGGGTGTGAAGAATGTAGATACACAGGGTTTAGAGGAAGAACCGGCATCTTTGAATATCTTCCCGTGGATGATGATATCAGGAAGGAGATCATAGAGAGATCCAGCACCGAAAGGATCAAAGATGTGATGCTCAAGAAAGGGATGACGACCTTGCGGCAGGATGGCTGGCACAAGGTCAGACAGGGGATCACCACCATTTCAGAGGTGTTAAGGGTAACGCTCGAAAAATAGGATGCCTACATACTCATATAAAGCAACAGATTCTGCAGGTAAAATCGTTAAGGGGACCCTGGAGGCCGCAGAAGAGAGAGGAGTGGTGGCCAGGCTTCAGGATATGGGGTATATTCCCATAAGAATCAGTCTGGCCGAAAGAGACCGCAGGAGACTTGATCTCGACCTGTCAAAGAATATCATTTCCATCTTTAAGGGGATTTCCACCAAAGATGTAGTGAGCTTTACCCAGGATCTTTCTGTCTTATTGGAAGCCGGCCTTCCTGTGGACAGGGCATTGTCCACATTGATCGATGTTACGGAAAAGGAGAAATTCAAAGAGGTCATCAAAGATGTCCTGAAGGCTGTTCAGGGAGGGAGTTATTTTTCGGATGCGCTGGCAAAGCACCCCAGGGTTTTTTCTACTTTTTATGTGAACATGGTGAGGGCAGGAGAAGCGGGAGGCGTTCTGGAGGCTGTCCTGGGAAGGTTGGGCGTCTTTTTGGAAAGCTCCCAGGATCTCAGGGACTACATAAAATCTGCGATGGTTTATCCTGTCTTTCTTGTCTTGGTCGGCGGCATCTCAATCATAATTCTGTTAACCTTTGTGATCCCCAAGTTTTCCATCATTTTTTCTGATATGGGCCAGTCCATACCTCTGGCCACGCGGTTTTTGCTCGGGTTAAGCGAGATATTGAGAACATACTGGTTACTTATCCTTGGCGGATTCGGCGCTATTTATTTTTTCCTGAGACGCTATATAAGGACCACGGCCGGCCGTTTAAAGCTGGATCAGTATAAAATGAATTTTCCAGTTAGCGG
>JAIWDV010000189.1:0-4172 GCA_048632525.1 Bacteroidales bacterium
GCCTTTTATCAACCTAGCACTTGTGGAATACCGATCATAATGCCAAAAGTAACAAAGGGAAAGGGGGAGCACCAAAAATAATAGGAGGTAAAAGATGAGGAGAAGGGCTGTGCTGCTACTGGCTTCGGTGACAGTTGTAATTGTAATGTTAGTGCTCGTGGGGTGCCAGTATACTGGCACTTTGTCATGGATGCCGTCAGACATAGCCAATTACAAACCTCCACACATTGGAGAGAGAGATGGAGTAAAAGTCCTGACTGTCGCCATGTTTGAGGTTGGTGACCCCACAGGAGATTCCCCAGGCGAGGCACAGTTGTGGATCGAAGGTGAGAAGTTGGACCAAGTTATCGAGGTGCCAGGGAGTTATTCGCCCCTTTATTGCAATGCCGCAAAGGACCATTGTCTGGTCATCTGTGGTAAGGGTAAGGCAAACGCTGCATCTGACTGGCACGGGGAGATACTGCTGGATTGGGCTGAATGGTGGACGAAGCAATTCACCAGTGGACAGGGGAACTACGGTATGTCAAACATGGAGGATACAGGGACTCTGACAGCACTGTCTCGACTGGCAGCGGCGGGGCGTATTGACCTGGATCGTGTGATGGTACTGCGAACGGCAAGCGACTTCGATCAGCCTTACCCAGGTCAGACAGCCCTGCAGTCGTTACAGGCCGATAGTGGCGGGTACATGCTCGCAATTCAGAATGCCTACCGCGTAGGGTCCGTTGTGGCACATCATATTATCACGCACTGGGACGAATGGAAGGACGGTGTTCCTCCGTTGTCGTAAGCGGTAAAGTATATACAAAAAGGTAAAGTAACCGAAAACTTTTTAAAGTGCAAGATACAGTTAGTCTACAATCAAAAATGATTGAAAAATCAAAAAATAAACAAGCCGCACTGCCAGAAAGCAGCATCTATCTGTGTGCTCCGGTAAATGCCCTGGTTGAGGGCATATATGAGGAGAATATTCCGTTTGCCGAGATAAAAAAGCACGGCGATTTCGGCCTGGGCACGTTTAACGATTTAGACGGTGAAATGGTCATGCTTGACGGGAATGTTTACCAGATCACAGCCGAGGGGAGAGTCGTTGCAATCGGCGATGATGCCTTAACGCCTTTTGCCTGCGTCACGTTCTACAAGCCTCTGAGCCATGATGAGATTACGTCTGAAATGAATTACGAGGATTTCATTGCTTTTATCAATCGTCTTCTTCCCTCACCTAATCTGTTTTACGCAATCAGGATTGATGGCTGGTTTTCGCACCTCAAAGCCCGCTCTGTTCCCAAGCAGGAAATGTATCTGCCCTTGGCTGAAGCAACCAAGGAGCAGTCCATCTTCAGCTTCTCGGATGTGGAAGGAACAGTTGCCGGCTTTTTCACGCCGGCGTTTGTGCCATCCGTGAGCGTTCCCGGGTTTCATTTGCATTTCCTCTCTTCCGACCGGAACCACGGAGGTCATGTGCTGGAATGCCGGCCGCGAAATGTGCGCATTGGCGTCCAGTTTATCAGCAAACTCGAGCTTTCACTGCCGATGAGCCTCGATTATTTAACCGAGGATTTCAAACGCGATGTTAAGCAGGACCTGGACAAGGCGGAAAAGTAAAATCCACGTGTTTGCTTAGCTAACCACAAGATTACACAGATTTCCACTAGAAACCTTTTCTTAAAAAGAAAAGCTTTAGAGAATGGGGATACAAGGTTCTTATTTTATTCCTAAACTAAAAGTATCTCAGTCAGCTCCTTTGGCTGAGTAACCATACATTTATGGCTTGTATTTAATTCAAAATCTCTTAGAATCTTGTAGTTCTACTGCAAGTTGATGAGTCTCGCCAAAATCTTGTTCTGGTTGAACATGGATGTCAATGACAGAAGAGATAGTACTTTTTCGTGCTTTTTCCAGTGCGCCTGCTATTTCTGATGTTCTGCTAACTTCGATACCGTTTAAACCGTATGCCTCGGCGATTTTTGAAAAGTCAGGAATTTCACCAAGATAGACAGACGAGTATCTACCATACACGCTTTTTTGCCATTGCCTGACCATACCTAAATAATGATTATTACAGATGACAGTAATCACCTTAAGGTTTTCCTGTGCAAGAACGGCTAACTCTTCCAGGGTCATTTGAAATGAGCCATCACCATCAATATTGATAACTTCTGATTCTGGTTTCGCAACCTTAGCACCTATTGAGGCTGGCAACCCAAAACCCATTGTTCCTTCTCCACCACTTGTAATAAATGTTCTCGGGTATTTCCGTGGTATGAACCTTTGAGCCATCATCTGGTGACACCCAACACCTGTTACGATGATGTCTTCATCTTTAACAAACTTTCTTAGCTCGTAAAACACCCTTCTGTAATCTATGGGATGTGTATCGTAATCCAATTTTTCACTATATCCCTCTCTCAATTCTTTTAATTGCTTTATCCAGTTGAACTCCTCATTTTTTAATTTTAAGAGCTTCAATTCAATTATTTTTAGTAATTCGGATAGAACAAGTCTTGCGTCACCCACAATAGCCAAATCAGCTTTTTTATTCCTGTTTATTTCCGTAGGGTCTACATCAACGTGTATCACCGTAGCTCCTTTTGCAAATTCTTCGGGGTCTTTAGCTGTTCTATTAGAAAAACGGCACCCGACAGCTAATAAAAGGTCTGCATTTTCAATCGCATAGTTTGCTATTTCTGTTCCATACATGCCTGCCATTCCAAGCGATAAAGGATGATTATCTGGAAATGCACTTGAGCCCATTAGAGTATTCGCAACGGGGATTTTCAAGCGGTCTGCTAAACTCATCACTTCCCCGCTTGCGTTAGCCCACAGAACACCTCCGCCAAGTAACATAACGGGTCTTTCTGCCTGCAATAAAAGAGAAGCGGCTTTTTTTAATTCCTCCCTTTGCCCAGTAAATTTTGGTTCAGCAATCGGAACTTTTTCTGGAAATCTTTTAGTATTCTTCCCTTCTTGTGCATCTTTTGTCAGATCAATATAAACAGGACCTGGTCGCCCATCGGTGGCTAATCTAAATGCTTCATTGAATACAGGAAATATTTCGTTCGCATCTCTAATCTGAAAATCTTTCTTGCAGGTATGTAATGCTATATCTACCATATCAGTTTCTTGAAATGCTTCGTGCCCAATTAATCTAAATGCAACCTGTCCTGCCATAGCTATGATGGGGGAGGAATCCATGAAAGCGGTTGACATACCAGTTACTAAATTACTCGCACCAGGACCAGAGGTGACAATACAAACCCCGGGATTTCCTGTTGCTCTTGCGAAACCATCAGCAGCGTGAGCTGCTCCTTGTTCATGCCTGACAAGAATGTTTCTTATTTCTCCCTGATGCTCCAACAGAGCATCATATACAGCAACAATAGCTCCACCAGGGAAACCAAACGTATGCGTTATTTTGTGTTTAATCAATGTCTTAACAATTGCTTCCCCGCCACTTTCCTCATCATTCATTTTTTCCTTTCACCTCTCCATTCATTTTTACCTTTAAAATAATATTTTTTGTGGATATATAAAACTTTCGGTGATGTTCTCTCTATCCCCGAATTTTACCGCAGAGCACGCGGAGAACGCAAAGGCATAAGAAAGCTCAGCATGGATTGAAACAGTCTTTTTGATTAAAAATAGCCCTACCAATCAATCCAATAGAGGAAAGAAGAAAAACGAGGGGCGAGTTTAGTTAAGCAGTTCTGTGATAAAGCCCGAAGTGACCCACATTTTAAATTCATTCTGGACCAAGTACCACTTTTACAGGCATTTATGCGCCAATATCCGGAAGAGGTTTCTTGCCTCCGGCAGCTTGTAGATAGTGGTAGATGCGAGCTCAGTGGCGGATTGTACGTTCAACCGGATGAGAATTTAGTTCATGGCGAAAAGCTTTTACTTATCGAAGAGGCTGGGAATTAAATAACCCTATAATCTTTTATGTAATTACTGATAACCACTCCGAACAGCTACCTCAAGAGAAGAGTTATGTACCGAAGCGGTAACGAAAGTCGAGGAGACAAACCTTCTGGGCGATATAATTCGTCCACTGAATACATCGAACCATATTGATTTTACCTGCAACCCTATGGAAATCAAAACATTCAGAGCTTATTTGAAATTTTGACCGAAAGTTTTTTTTTAGATTAAAAACAGAATATCTTTAGGGA
>JAIWDV010000190.1:0-4163 GCA_048632525.1 Bacteroidales bacterium
GAGAGCCCGCCTGTAACAGTGACCCCATCAGGCAGATTTCTCATTAGCCCGTTAACCAGATCACTACCATTTACTGTAAGTCCATCTGAAAGGACAAGCACATGTACCAGCCCTTCTTTATCAAGTGACCTGGCGAGGTGATCACCCGCTTGAAAGCTGTTCTCCACTTCCTTGAGCTTGATTCGAGCTCCCTTCAACTGAGTGAATTCAAAATTGATAGCCGTGGCTATCAATGAGTCATCGGTTACATGGGTGTCACAAATTTCGCCGGCAGTAGAACAGCCAAAAAGAAGGGCTTTCGGATAGGCATCCTTGATTTCACGGAAACGCTTTTGTGCTTTTAGTATCAAGGTGCTGCCAAACAGCAAAACCAACTGGGCAGATTCACCTAACTCGCCCGGTGGTTCAGGTTCCCATCCCCTTGCTTCCGTCCATCTCTTTTGCTCAATCTTCATCTTGTATCTCTCTATGGCTAGGATTTAGTACCTGGATTTTCCATCAAATATTATTCATGTTTTTTCGCATAATACTCTACCTGCCCCGGCAATTCGCGGACATTTATCGGCTTTGATATATACCCATCGAATCCAGCCTGCAAAGCCTTTTCCAGGCCCTCTTCTCCATCCACAGCTTCAATTATCTGATAATCCCGGTTTCTTAAGATCTTGATTACCAGTTCCCGACTATCCTGGTTGTCCTCAACTATCAGCAATTTTTTCCCGGAAACCTTCTCTGTTTCTTTCATCCCATACCCGTTTGTCAGGCACTCTTTATCTCATTTATTCTATCTCTGAGTTCCTGTAAGAGATCCTCTTCTTTAAGTACTCCTTTGTTTAATATACCCCGTATCCTCCCATCCAAATCGTCTTTCTCCTTCTGACTCAAGTCCCTCTTAGTAATAAGAATAAGAGGGATATTCTTGGCGCTGTCCTCTGTCTTAATGTACTCAATTACATCAAAACCATTCACCTTGGGCATTGTCAGATTGAGGATAATCAGGCCAGGCACAAAACTCTGTATCAACCTGATCGCATCCTGACTGTTGTAAGCTGTCTTTACCTGACACCCAACGTCGTGAAGTATATGCTCGATCAGCATTACTGTTTCCATTTCATTATCTACTACAAGTGCCCGCTGTATTTTGCCCGTTTTTTCTAGATCTCTTATTTTTTTGAGGAAAAAATCCTTTTCTAAGGGCTTCACTATATATTCCGCAGCACCCAAACTGAATCCCAGTTTTTTATTATCTACAATTGAAACGACAATAACCGGGATATCCCGTGTCTCTGGCGCGCTCTTCAGCTCCCGCAGCACCTGCCATCCATCCTTTTGTGGCATCAAGATATCCAGAGTAATGGCTACCGGTCTCGTCTCCATTGCCTTTTCAACTGCCTTCTCCCCACTGAGAAGACCTACTATTTTGTAATCCTTTCCTAAAGATTTCCTGATAATATCAATGGCGTCCAGATTGTCATCTATTGCCAAGACCGTCTTTCGAGAAATGTCTTCTTCAGAGGTCTCAACAGGCACACCAAAGTCCTCAGACAAGGCATCAGCCATTCGTAATTCCACGACCGGCTTAGCCCGAGTTTTGAGTGTCTCTTTTTTTAGCGGAATGGTGAAATGGAATTGACTCCCCTTGCCATACTCGCTCGTGGCCCAGATCATACCGTTGTGCAATGCGATCAGTCCTCTTGCGATACTGAGCCCCAGGCCAGTCCCTTCATATTGGCGCACAGTAGATATGTCAGCCTGCACGAACTTGTTAAAAATTTTATCGAGATCCTCATCCTTTATCCCGATGCCTGTATCCTCTATGCAGACCTCTGCAAATATGGGCGACTCGCCAAGCTGAATACCGCGATCGGATATCTTGGCACGGATGGTTATGCCTCCCTCATGGGTGAACTTTATCGCATTGTTCAACAGGTTTATTAAAACATGCTTGATCTTACTCTTATCGCCATAGACTAAGGGCAAATTCTCATCGATATCAAAACCAAGGGAAAGACCCTTTCCAGTTATCATTCCCTCAAAGAAGGGCACTACTGAATCAATGAGTCCTTTGAGGTTGAACTGTTCTGCTTCTATCTCAGCTTTCCCTGCTTCTATCTTGGAGAGATCGAGGAGATCATTTAACAATTGTAAAAGGTGCCTGGCATTATTGGTAATTCTGCTCAGACTCTTTTTCTGTTCCTCGTTGATTGGTCCGTCAACTCCGTCTAATAATAAATCTGAGTATCCGATAATGGAATTCATTGGTGTCCTAAGCTCATGAGATATGTTCGTCAAGAACGCAGATTTAAGTCTGTCAAGTTCTCTAAGTTGGATATTTGCTTTCTCCAATTTTGCTACAAGTTTTGTCCTCTCGTTTAACAAGCTGATTTTTTTCAGCATACTTTCTTTCACTCTATCTCTTTCACGTCGTAATTCCGCCTCCGCTTGCTTGCGCAGCGTGATGTCTCTGAGGATCCCTATAGCGTGCCATTTTTCCTCTATTTTGACCGCTGAAACGGAGAGTTCTATAGGGAATCTGGTTCCATCCTTTTTTACCGCCTCCAACTCAAGCGTTTTGCCAACAACAGGCCCACGGCCTGTTGCTTTGAATGTGGGAATGCCCCGTCTACAGGCGTCATGATATTTTGGTGGTGCGAGAAATATATGTAATTCCTTCCCCAGAGCCTCCTGAACTGAATACCCAAATATCTTCCGGGCTTCTTCATTCCAGTAGGAAATATTCCCCTCATTATCCATCATTATGATAGCGTCTTTGGCCGAACTACTTATGGCCTTGAATTTCTCCTCACTTTCCAGAACTGCTTTCTCAGTCCGCTTTCGCTCTGTGATGTTCCGTACGATCGCGATGATCTGATCCTCTAATAGTGGCAACAGTCTTGTTTCATAGAAATATTCTTGTTCCTGCATCCTTATTGAATACTCTATACTGACCATCGAGTTTGTCTCTCGTACCTGATGAATAGCTTTGACAAACTTGTCACCAACCTTCTCAAAAGGAACTTCATGAATTCCTTTGCCAAGCAACTTTTCCACCTGGAAACATATATCATCTGTCATTCCTCCCTTGTGATCCAGGATAGTGCCCTCATTGTCGAGTAGTAGGAACAGATCGGGGAGTGCCTGAAAAATTGCCCGCAGTTCCGAATTCGCCTGAAGAAGTTCTTGAGAGCTCAACTCCAGTGAGCGTTCAAGCATGTTTCGGTCACTGTCAGATTGCCAATAAGCATCGTTAACTGCTTCAATAAAA
Organism: Bacteroidales bacterium; assembly: GCA_048632525.1. Lineage (GTDB taxonomy): Bacteria > Desulfobacterota > DSM-4660 > Desulfatiglandales > Desulfatiglandaceae > 4484-190-2. The sequence goes on from JAIWDV010000190.1 coordinate 3,266, forward strand.
CCCTGCCACTCTTCGGGGATGGCATCTCGTCCTTTGAAGTACCGCTTAAGCTGGCGTTTCAATAGACTGTGCATCTGTTCCATAAGCTATTTCTCCGAAAACGTCGTGATGGTCATGGTCTGGTTATGCAGAGCACATTTGGTCCCGGGAATAAACGGTGAAATCTCTCCGTAAGAATAAAATCCTGCCAGAATAGTCCGGTCGCCCAGTACTTCGCGAACACCTTCCACCTCTTCTTCGATCCTCTGCCCTAAAACCATCTTTCGGCCGACACAACTGATGAGAATGGCCAAATCCGGAGATAAAGAGCCGGAGGTCATGTAACTGACCTTGGCCGCTTCCACAGCCCCGTCAATCAAACGGTCAAAATTGGCCTTCATCAAGCGTGCGTAAGCTCCCTCAGGAACATCGCCCGCAAACGTCATGCTTTGCTCTTCTTCGTTGACGGATAAAATCGTACGGACCAACCCCGCCTCACCTTCCATGGTCCGAAGACTCAATGGGAAAAGGAGCCCGGTGGCCGGCAGACCCTTTGCATGATCGCCCAAATACTTCTTATACAATCCCAACGCCGACTTCCCGCACAATTCATACAGGATGTTTCCTTTTGATCGCGTAATTAACCTTTCAGGACCGAATGGATCCCATCCGCCCATAGAGCCGTAACCGACCTTGAGCCGGTTTCCGTATAAGCCTAGAACAGCAATAGCACCACTCTCAGGCGGCCCATCCCAGAACACAAGCGTCTCCTCGAAACGCTCACCGTCCCCGGAGAGCCCGCCTGTAACAGTGACCCCATCAGGCAGATTTCTCATTAGCCCGTTAACCAGATCACTACCATTTACTTTAAGTCCATCTGAAAGGACAAGCACATGTACCAGCCCTTCTTTATCAAGTG
>JAIWDV010000191.1:0-4150 GCA_048632525.1 Bacteroidales bacterium
GATTTTTCTTTGGAACCCTTCGCATGTACCAGTTATATATCTTCGGGAACAAAAGAGTCTTTTTTAGATCAAGCCAGATCCGATATCCATTCAGTTTCCTTTTGTCATAAAGAGTTAATGCAAACTTGTCCCAGTCCAAAACCTTAAGCCATCCGTTGCCAACGGTGCACGGGGTAAATATCTGAACGGCGTCCGGCAGGCAGTGGCAGGTCTCCACAACCGCATCCGCTTCCACATCCAGGCCAATGAGTTCCTGTGCCCAATCTACCATGAACCCGCCCAGGACAAGCCCCGGGGATGTAAAACCGTGGAAGCGTTCTATGTCGTCCAAAAAAATATCCAGTGATCTCCCACAGATCATGATTTCAGGCAACACTTTATCTATCTTCTTAAGCTGCTGCATCCTGCTCCCCACATGCCTCCACGCGGCACGGCACATACCGGTGCAAAGGCGTACCCGCCAGCCTGTCCCGGTGGGTATTTTTGGTAAGGCGGTTAATGTTGACGCCGTAATCCTGGCCCATGTAATCCAGGCCGAATCCATGTGGTATGGTCACCGTACCCGGTACGGCCATGTCGGAGACCTCCACCGGTATCTTGACCCGGGACGCCTCGGTGGTCACCCATGCCTCCTCGCCGTCCTCGATGCCTAAGGCCTGTATATCTTCTTTATTCATAAGTGCTGTGCATACAGTCTTATGGTCGTTCCAGGCCGGATCCCGCATGATACTGTTTGCCGTATAGGGAAAATGCCTTCCGGCGACCAATACCAGGGGAAACTCCCTATTGTCTATTGCAGCCTTTTCCGCACCCGGCTCGACCTCATGGATCCAATCGGCCATTTCTTCTATGTAAAGATGTATTTTTTTATCCGGTGTTCTCAGTTTTTCCAGATTTTTGTCCGGATCCAATTTGCCTATCAGGATGCCCTCAGGATGATCCAGAAGCTTCTGAAACAATTCATCCCCCAAAAAGGGTGTTAACTCGTAACCGGCCCTGACCAGTTCATCGGCCGCGTGTTGGGGGTACATGGCGAGCAGACCCCAGACCGCGGCCAAATGCGCCGAGTTCAGGCTTTGGCCTAAAGTCTTTGCCACCATAAAAGGTAACAACCTGGCGTTCTGCCTTTCCTGGCTTATCCATTTCATAAGCTCAGAGGCAAAGCCTTTTCGGTCTCCATGGGCGGCTTGTAACAGAGACTGTGGTATCTCAGGCAGGAGCCCCAGGGCATCAGCCAGGCGGGTAAATATATCTCCCTCCTCTAAAGGTTCGCCCAGCGCCTCGCAACAAGGCTGACGCAGTTGAAAGTATGTTTCCGGAAAGGTGAGACTGAAGAAAGTGGCGTCCCATTTTTCAAAGGCTGACCTTGCCGGAAGCACGTAATGACCCATGCGCGCGGTTTCGGTCATTGCAATTTCAATAGTGACTAAAAGATCCAGTTCCTTAAACGCCTGTTCGTAGGCCAAGGTATCGGCGTAAGAGCGCAGAGGATTCGCCCCGCTTATGATCATGGCCCTCAAACGGCTATCATTTTTGGAGAGGACCTCTTCCGGGATCACATTCGGAGGAAAATATCCCATAATGGCCGGGATATCGGTCTCTACCGTTCTCCATGTTCTCTCATCCCGCTCATCTGAATGGGGTCCCAGGGGCATGAGGTGCCCGTTGAATACATTGCCACCCGGCGTACCAATACGACCACAAACCGCCATGAGAATCATTTCAAGGTATGAATTCATGGTGCTCTGCCGGTCCATGAGTAACCCCAGGTCCGTCCTCATGGCCGTGGGCCGTGTGGCATATGTTCGTGCCACTTCTTTGACCGTATCATAATCCACGCCGCATACCTCAAGTGCAGATCCCACATCGAAGTTCTTAAACCACGGCGCAATTCTGTCAAAATCCTGGCAGTAATCCGCGATGTAAGCATTATCTTCCCAGCCTTCCTGAAGAATGATGGCGATCAAAGATTTTAAGAACAGTGCGGCCGTGCCTATTCGTATTTGAAGGTGTGTGTCGGCCTGCCTGGCGGTCTCACTCAACAAGGGGTCTATAACGATCAATTGTTTTTCAGAATCTTTTGCAAATTCACTGATCCGTTTCTTAGCCCGGTTGACGCCCGCGTTGCTCACATAACCATTCCAGCCCATCACCAGAAAGTTTTCGGCCCGGTCTAAGTCCGGCATCAAATGCAGATTCTGGCGACCATAGGCCCGGCCGTTGATCCAGAACAGGCCGGTCAATTCCTGGGCCAGAGCCGAGTAATGATACTGGGAACCAAGGGCCGTCAAAAGCGTGCGACCAAAACCGGCCTCCATGTGGCAGCCCTGGCCCCCGCCGCCCATGTAAGCTAAGGCTCGCGGGCCATGCCTGTCTAAAAGTTTTTTCAGTTTTCCTGCGATTTCTGATATGGCCTGATCCCAGGATATTTCTACGAATTGATCCCCTTCCCTTTTAAGAGGATGAGTCAGACGCTCCTTATGATCCTGGTAATGGGTTATTTTCATCCCCTTTCTGCAGATATATCCCTTAGTCCTGGGATGGTCCTTGTCAGGGCGGACTTTGGTAATCCGATGCCCTTCTGTCTGTATCTCCAGCCCGCAGTTGTGGTAACAAAGTGCACAAAATGTCTTTTTCCATTCCGACATGGGGTACCTCCGGTAAAGATTCTAAGCACAGAAAGTCCTCGGCATAAACCTATTTGTCTGTGATTTTCTTTATTGCTTCTGTTTTTAGTTTTCCTTTTTCGACAATAAGCCGGTAGGCGGTATAGTATTTGTAGATGTTGCTGACGTACTGAACAGTCTCTCGCCCGATCCGTTTGGCAGCAACGATCTCCACATTGCGAAACCATACATTTGGGTCGAGTCCCATTTTTTTGGCCTCCCTGCGTAGCCTGGCGACCCTGGCCGGACCGGCGTTATAGCTGGCGAAAGCAAAAAGCGCCTTATTTACCTCATCCATGGGCTCTTTTTCGTAATATTGGTCGATGATGAAGCGAAGGTATTTTACCCCTGCATGGATATTGTTTTCAATTTCTTCGATACTGGCGATATTCACGTTTTTATCTGCAGCCGTACTCGGCATAAGCTGCATGACCCCAATGGCGCCGACATGGCTGCGCTTGCTCTGGTCGATGCGAGATTCCTGGTAGGCCAGCGCTGTCACGATTAGCCAATCGAAATCATAGGTCTCGGAATATTTTTGAAAAAATCCTATGGTTTCTTTAAATCTTTGCAGCTCCTCCTTAGAAAGCGAGTTGCTCACCCATTTGGTATTTTTCAAGTACCGCTTAAAAAGGATATTACCCATCAACGTTCCTTTTTTATGTGATTTCATAAAGCCGTTGATAACCTTTTTAAACTTTGGGCAATTTTTGCGCAATGCCCACGCGATCTGTCCGCCGCTGCGAACTTTAATATCGGGGTGGAGGGTAATATCATTGAAAATCTGCGACCAAAACCGTCCCTTATGGCTATCGATAATAATCATTGGTATCAAATTAGCGTTCGTCATCTCCAGGAGATCCTCGTCCTCCAGGTATTCATCTGCCAGTACAAGCTTCATCGCCTCTTTGCCCGTCTTTTTAAATTCCGCATTGACACGCTTGAGGCTCTCATAGTAACTGCTCGAAGCCCTGACATAAATTTCTTTGCCGGCAAGGTCGTTGAGTGTTTTTATGGAAGCCGTCTTTTGCCCGGTAACAGGGATTTCATCAATACCTTTAAAATAAGGATCTGAAAAATCAACCTGCTTCTGCCGCTCCGGTGTAATGGTGAGATTACCGGCCGCAATATCTCCCAGTCCTTCCGCCAAAGCCGGCAAGAGTCTATCCCGGGCTGTCGGGATGACCACCACATGTATTTTTAACGTTTTTGTTTTAAGCTTTTTGTTTATATATTTTTCAAATTCTTTGAGAAGCTCATATTCGAGACCGCGTTGATCGGCGCCGTCGAGAAAGTAGAATGTCTTGCTGTAGGGAACCAGCGCCCGAATATAACGCCTTTTCGCCATCCCATCGAAATCACCGGTCCATTTTTCATCAAATTTTATAGACTCTACAAAGGACTGAGCCTCTGTTACGTCAACCACAATAAGAGCGAAAATACATATGATCAAATAAGGCAAGCAAAAGAACCGGTTCTTACAG
>JAIWDV010000192.1:0-4140 GCA_048632525.1 Bacteroidales bacterium
ATATAAGTATAGATAATTTTAGCTGATCAGGTTCAACGTTCCATAGTTCAAGGTTAACTGATGAAAACTGCACGGTTTTGAGATATTGAGGTGTGGCACATTGCGCGTAACTGCTGCCGTTCATAGGTTCATCAACTATGTCAAGCAATATGAAAAATGCGACCCCGCCACAGGCGAAATCCCGCTTTCAGCGGGAAACCCTGGACCTGTGAACGCATACCGAAATATCAGGCGATTTCACGGGTTTTGTAGAAGCTGATATCAGGCCACTGCTCCATGTAGAAACCGAGGTTCCATTCACTGGTTGTCAGAAATGCCAGTGTGCCTTCAGAGTCCCTAACAATACCGGCGCTGTTTTTCTTTTCAAACTCAGCCATTTTTTTGGGATCATCGCAGTCAACCCATCTGGCGACTTTATAATCAACCGGTTCATAAACAGCATCGACTCCGTATTCGGACTTGAGCCTGGCCATTGTAATATCAAACTGCAGACGCCCGACTACGCCGAGTATGTAATCGTTGCCCGTGATCGGACGGAAAACCTGGACAGCCCCTTCTTCTGCAAGCTGCTTCAGCCCTTTTTGAAGATGCTTGATCTTTAACGGGTTTTTCAGTCTGACCCTGCGGAAATACTCAGGCGCGAAGTTCGGAATACCTGTGAATTTCAGCGGTTCCTTTTCAGAAAAGGTATCACCTATCTTAATTGTGCCGTGGTTATGAATTCCGATAATATCGCCGGGAAAAGCTTCTTCAACGTTCTCTCTCTCCCTTGCCATAAAGATCGTGGCATTTGCAAAAGAGACTTCCTTGTCGATCCTGTGGTGCATCACTTTCATCCCGCGTGTGAATCTCCCGGAACAGATCCTGACAAATGCGATCCTGTCCCTGTGTGCAGGATTCATGTTTGCCTGAATTTTAAAAGCAAAGCCTGAAAACGGTTTTTCATAAGGCGAGACATTACGTGAGATAGCAGTCCTGACGCCCGGGGGAGGGGCCATCTCCACAAAAGCATCGAGCATCTCTTTCACACCGAAATTATTAATTGCGCTTCCGAAGAAGACCGGTGTCTGATTTCCCCTCAGGTAATGTTCAAGCTCAAATGGGTTGGCCGCCCCCTCAATTAATTCAATGTCATCACGAAGTTCATCGGCCTGGCTTTCAAGATACTCATCCAGTCTGGAATCAGACAGGTCTTTTATAACAATACCGTTCCTTGCTGCTGTGTCCTGCCCGGGAGTAAACAGGTGAAGCTCATGATGATACAGATTGTAGACCCCCCTGAACCTCTTGCCCATACCAATGGGCCAGGAGAGAGGCGTGCATTCAATCTGAAGTTTATTCTCGATATCATCAAGAATATCAAGCGGTCCCATCCCTTCACGGTCAAGTTTGTTTATAAATGTTATTATAGGGGTATTCCTCATCCTGCAGACTTCCATCAGTTTTTCCGTCTGGGGTTCGACCCCTTTAGCGCTGTCAATTACCATCAATGCGCTGTCAACAGCCGTAAGGACCCTGTAGGTGTCCTCTGAAAAGTCCTGATGCCCCGGAGTATCCAGCAGGTTAATTTCAAATCCCCTGTATCTGAACTTCATTACTGATGTTGTTATTGATATCCCGCGCTCCTTTTCAATTTCCATCCAGTCGCTCACAGCATGCCTTGCTGCTTTTCGGGCCTTGACAGCCCCGGCCTGCTGGATCGCGCCTCCGAAAAGGAGGAGCTTTTCAGTCAACGTAGTTTTTCCCGCATCAGGATGACTGATGATCCCGAATGTCCGTCGTTTATCAACTTCTTTTCTGTTATACTTTTCCATAAGGTTTGTTTATTTACGCAGGCGGATTGCCTTAGGTGTCACCTCAACCAGTTCGTCCTCATTGATATATGAAATGCATTCTTCAAGGCTCATCTGTGTCGGGGGTGTCAGGATCACGTTCTCATCCGATCCTGAAGCGCGCATGTTAGTCAATTTCTTGCCTTTTGCAGGGTTGACCACCAGATCCTGTGGCCTGCAGTTTTCGCCGATTATCTGACCACGATAGACCCGGGTTCCCGGGCCATAGAAGAGCTTTCCCCGGCCCTGAAGGTTGAAAAGGGCATAGGCCACGGTTGTGCAGGATTCCTTGACCACCATGACGCCTTTGTTGCGGTTTCGGATTTCACCTGCAAAAGGTCCGTATTCCAAAAAGACATAATTCATGATCCCCATGCCTTTTGTATCCGTTAGAAACTCCGACCGGAACCCGAGAAGGCCGCGTGTAGGAATCTTGTAAGTCAGTCGGGCCATCCCATTGTCCTGGTTCATCTCAAGTAACTGGCCCTTAAGCGCCCCCAGTTTTTCAATGACGGTTCCCATGTACTGTTTGTCAACATCGAGCGTCAGTTCTTCAAAGGGTTCAAGTCGTCTGCCGTTCTCTTCTTTCATGATGACCTGAGGCCTGGTGACCTGGAATTCATATCCTTCACGCCGCATTTTCTCGATGAGAATGGAGATGTGCAGCTCTCCCCTGCCCGAGACTTTAAAACCTCTGCCGCTTTCCAGTTCTTCGACCAGCAGGGCCGCATCGGAGAGGGCCTCCCTCCTCAGCCGTTCTGTCAGATGCCTTGAGGTACCGAATCTGCCTTCGGTTCCGGCAAAAGGCGAATCATTTGGAATGAAATGGGTGGAAATAGTGCAAGGGTCGATCTCCATGGGAGGAAGGGGCACCGGATCATGCGGATCAGTGTAGGTTACACCGAGAGTAACGTCATCCATCCCTGCAACGGCAACAATTTCGCCGACACCGGCGATATCTGTGGCCACTTTCTTGTTCCCTTCGAAGCGGTATACCTTACTGATGCGAGCCGGGACAAGCGCTCCGTCTCGCCGGGCAACGACAATGTCCTTGTTGATATTCAATGTTCCGCCCGTTATCTTGCCGATCCCCAATCGACCCAGATAGGGGGAATAGTCAATAGAACTCACCAGCATCTGAAGCGGTGAGAGGGGATCTCCTGCAGGCGCGGGTATATGTGATATGATCTTTTCGAAAAGCGGGTCCATGGATAATCTTGCGCCGGTAGATTCGGAGAGGGTATATCCTTCCTTTGCAGAGGCGAAAATAACCGGAAAGTCAAGGATGTGATCCGGGGCGTTCAGCTTGACAAAGAGATCAAAGACCTGGTCGACGGCCCATTCCGGCCGGCCGGCCGGTTTGTCTATCTTATTTATGATAACAATAATGGGAAGTTCCAATGCAAGAGATTTTTTGAGCACAAAATAGGTCTGTGGCATTGGGCCTTCCTGGGCATCAACGAGCAGAAGGGCCCCGTCGGCCATCCTTAGAACCCGTTCAACCTGGCCGCCGAAATCGGCATGACCGGGAGTGTCTATGATATTGATCCGGTAGCCCTTGTAACTGAAGGAGGCATTCTTGGATGTAATCGTAATGCCCCGTTCCCGTTCCAGATCCATGGAATCCATAAAGCGTTCGGCAACATGCTCATTTTCCCGAAACGCTCCGCTCTGTTTGAACATCTGGTCTACCAGCGTGGTTTTTCCATGATCAACATGGGCGATAATGGCGATATTTCTGATTTTGCTCTGATCCATTTAGTGTCCTGGTTTATTTAAGAGACCAGTCATTGTAAATCTATGGTGAAATGACCAGATCTGATATATTTTTTTCCGAACCACTTAGTTTGACTCAATCATTTAATAATGTCAATAAAAAAATGAAGAACCGAGATCCTCTTAAAAAATGTTGGTTTTGCCACATAATTGCCAAATACCACGTTCCAGACCCGCCTGCCTCGCCTGTCATGTACGGAACGGGCATATCCCAAGAGGTAAGTTTTACCGTACAAAAAGTTTACAAAATAACGTATGGTGATGAGAATGCAACCTCTGAACCTTTGAACCCGTGAACGGTCACGGTATTTTAAGGAACGTCGATGGCAGAACAAATATGACGCGGGGAGGGGGATATGTTATATCGCTCCTATTCATTGACACCTGTGTCCTCGTTTTGATAGTGTCCAATTTTTAGACAAACGATATGAATTCAAATAATAACACCAATCAACAACTTAACAACTCAACCACTTAACAAAGTTTGGAAAGGGATAATAATGGGTCTAATATCCGGATCCGGAAGCTTTAC
>JAIWDV010000193.1:0-4107 GCA_048632525.1 Bacteroidales bacterium
AAGGTCATGTTTTTCCTATTGGTGGGTATGTCGGTGAAACAGATAAGTCACCCGCCCACCTGGTAATTGCTGCATCTCGAATTGGTGTTTTTAACATAGATGACACGCATTCAGAACCCTACTGGAACGGCGACAAATCCCAGCATTTTATTGATAAATGGTGGGACGAGTACGCCAATTCGAAAGAACGCGGTGCTGATCCTGATAATTATAAATATATGGAGCTTAACAATTACCATAACAAGTTAGGCCGTCCGCACGATAACGGTGGAGGCACTGATTTTGTTCATGAATGGAGCTTTCCCAAAACAGAAGATGGCGAACAGCGTAATTACCGAATTTTCCTCCAGGATATGTATCAACCATATAACACGGATAGGTCCGGTGGATCCGGCAACAATTTGTCAAAATTCAGCCAAGGTCACACCGCCCTAATCCTCAATGAATGGGAAGGCGATAATGAAGTATATCTTCTAAAAGAAGGCTTTTATGACGTCTATATGAACGCTGAAGGAGGTGGCCCCTACACCTACGGTATGCCCTTTACCGATGAAATCCAAGGACACTACGCTAACAACCCTGACGAAGACTACAGCATCCTTCAGCCAAACGATCTTATAACTGTCCAAAAATTCCGCCGCGTCTACGAAGATGCAGACGGCCAGCTGCAAGCCTATAATAACGAAAGGAAAACTTTGGTTTGGAAGTCCGGCATTGAAGCCGCCCATATCAAAGTTGGCGAATTTGCCATAAACAATAGCACCGAAGGTGATTTAGGCTCATTTCCGCCAACAGGCCATTATGTTTTTGTCCAAAACGCCAGCAGCAGCGGATATATTCCCTGGCCGCTGGAAAACGAAAATACCGTTCCAACCGGCGGCTGGTTCACAAAACCAGGCACCTATCATTTCGCTTCATTTGCAAGCGTTGACGCAAACGGCCAACCCATTGGCCAACCCAGCTGGACTTTAACTCACCAGGTACTCGAAGGGAATCTCCAATTCGTCGGCGACCTGCCCTCATCCCGCTTTATGAACCTGGAAAGCGGGGTTGACGGCGCTGTTATCCGCAGCACCATTGAGGGCATGTCCTTTACCACTACCGGTGGTTATGACTGGATATACGCGGATGTCAGAACCGGCCAATATAATTATCCTTTTTACTGGGTGAACGGCAATGTATGCGCTTGGCTTGGCGATCGGCAAGGAGCAGGACGGATAGATTTTACCGGTGAAACTGCCACAAGATTTTCCCTTTCTTATAGCAGTTACAACAATTTTTATCTTGAAGCCTATGATTCTTCCGGCAGTCTGATTGACAGCTCAGACGGGCCGCCAAATACCGGTACAAACAGAATGAACCGCCTGACTGTTTTCGGCAGCAATATAGCTTATGTCCTAGCGCATGACGCAGGCAATTACTGGGTGGCTGATGATTTTGAAGTCAGCGATCTATTGGCAGATGCGCTAAGCCACCTGCCGGCCGGTTCGGGCGCAGAATCTGAATATCTGGAATTGATAGATTGTTCAGACACTTATTCCGCCTTATTCGCCAACAGTACCACACAGGCCATTGATATTATTCTGGACTGGGGTGGAAGCGAATTGGCGCTTGATGTATTCCGCCCGGACAAAAGTTTATATGGAGAATACCAATCACAAACGCCGCCAATCATTGTTAACATTCCTGATGCCGAGCCCGGCGAATGGGAAGTAGAAGTTATCCCAATTGATATCCCGCATGATAATTACCCGTTCGCTCTGGTTATCGGCATGCCAGACAATGACGGCGATGGAGTTGTTAATCAAAATGACAACTGCCCGAATATGCCAAACCCGGACCAGACCGACAGCAACGGGGATGGCACAGGCGATGCTTGCGAGGGCCTTAACAATCCCCCAGTCGCTCAATGTCATGACGTTACCGTCTCAACCTCACCTGAGGCCTGCACGGCCAGCGCTTCTGTTGACTCAGGCTCCTATGACCCGGACGGCGACGCTATCGCCTTGGAGCAAGACCCGCCTGGCCCCTACGCTCTTGGCATAACCAACGTCACCCTGACTGTTACCGACGAAAACGGCGAATCAGACACTTGCACCGCCACGGTCACGGTCATGGATGAAACCCCGCCCGCCGTAAGCGTCCTCTCGCCTTCGGCCAACAATGCTCTCCAGGACGGCGTCACCCTCTCAGCCGAAGCCTCAGATGCCTGCGGTGTTGACAGCCTCTCTTTCTCCATCCAGGAACCCTCCGGCGTCGAAGTCTTTTCCCTTAACGCCTATCTGGATGGGGACGACCTTTGGAAAGCTGACTTTAACTCCACCACCCTGCCGGACGGCTATTATGTCCTGGTCGCCATTGCCCTGGACGAAAGCGGGAACGAAGGCATAAGCGAAGCCATGCCTTTTAGCATCCGTAACTGGGCCGTGCTTGATCTTTGTCCGTCCACTGCCAATAGTAAAGCTGGGCGCACGATGCCGGTTAAGTTTGCGCTCCGGATAGTAGCTATTGTTGATCCAGCTATGCCCTTTGTTAGAAACGAGGACCTGGCCATAAGAATCTGCGACGAATCAGGAAATACTATTTACCAAAGCTGCTACTACGGTGACACCTCTGCTGACTACCGGATTAGCACAGAACTCTATATCACGAACTTCAAGACTTTTAAGGAGCAGCCGCAAACATATCTGGTGCAAATCTGGCGACCCAATAACTTCCTAGTAGGAGAGTTCACCTTTCAAACAACCAAATAAATTATATAGAAATCACGAAGGCAGGACTCACTAACGGTCCTGCCTTTTTTTATCCATACCTAACCCATCTTTTTCATTTGAAAATTTTATTCCAATGATATCAATAAGTTGTATTTTCATATGGCACTACATTTGTTTTTAATAGTGCAATTATTTCAATTCGTTGCTTCGTTTGAAGCTATCCATATGGCACTACATTGAAAAATTGCGTAAATCTATTTTATAATATATTGATTTTGTTGGGAAAATATTTTGTAGGGCCATAAAATATGCCCCCAAAATGCCATTTGGGGCTATTTTTTCACAAAGATGGGTTAAATAGCGATTATCATAATAATCCAGACAATATTGAAAAAACGATAAGCGTGCTGCAAAACAAAATATCATATGGTCTCCCAATGTTGCTGAAACCAATTTATGATATTAAATTGCCTGACAATCCATTTTTAAGGTATATAGAACTTGGAGCATATCGGCCTGTTACAAGAAGGCTTATCGAATATAGCATCCCAAGAGAAACAGCAATATATTTAACTGATAGATATTTGATGAGTTTGAATATCGAGTCAAATAATTTTGATAGAGAGCTAATACAAATCTTGAAGTGTAATTATGGTGACTTAGGATACTGGATTAGAGCTCAATTAGAAATTTTGCTTTAGGATAATGCATGACTCTGTTGATTTACTCCGATTTTTAGAAATCAGAACACAATATATCGCATCCAATTTTTCAAAATCGGAGTAAATCAACAGAGTCATATATATGGAGAAATTAATCATATAAGTCACTTCAGTGGACAGCAAGGAAATAGCGGCTTTAGCTGTAGCCGTTTTTCTCGTTAACTACGCCTTTTGCAAAAGCCTTGTCCCTACAGCTTGCAGCAGAACTCTTCATTAGGTGAATGCCTATGATCGCTTAGAATCCAGGAGTATTTCATGGTAAAGACCGACCTTTCAGATGAAGAAAAGGAAACAATAATTGAGGCGCTTAATAACAATATTGAACCGCCATCGGAGCTGATGACAAAACTCTTTCCGGGGCTGGCGGAAAAATTCGATGTGGTCAAACTGGACAGGGCTAAGATCATGACCATTGAATATGCGGGGAAAAGAAGCGAGGCTGCTATCCTGAACCAGGCGTCTCTGACGGATGCTGGATCGCCGCTTCAGGTTGAACGGTGTTTTAAAGGGCGCAGGACAGAACTGTATTTGCCAAAGATATTAGCGCTGACGGCATGATTAAAATGACCGGTTTGACGGAAAGCGTTGCTCTCATTGCCATTGATAAACATGGTAATGAGAGTAAAGCGTTTATAGTGCGGACGTGCGGGACGTACATTACGTGCGGGACG
>JAIWDV010000194.1:0-4106 GCA_048632525.1 Bacteroidales bacterium
ACTCTAAAAAATTATTCGAATAATGAAAAGGAAACGATAACGGAGACAAATTACAACTATGCGCTATTCCAAATATTTCATTCCCACATACAAAGAGATTCCCTCGGACGCGGAAATCATCAGTCATCAGCTAATGATCAGGGCGGGCATGATCAGAAAACTCACCTCCGGCATTTACACATATCTCCCGGCAGGTCTCAGGTCCATAAAAAAAGTGGAAAATATCATCAGAGAGGAGATGAACCGGGCCGGAGCCATAGAGGTCCTGATGCCTGCCGTTCAGCCAGGGGAGCTCTGGCAGGAAAGCGGCAGATGGGATTATTATGGCCGTGAACTCTTAAGGTTTAAAGATCGTCATAACCGTGATGTCTGTTTCGGACCCACCCACGAAGAAGTCATCACCGATCTTGTGAGAAGAGAGATCCATTCATACAAACAGATGCCCATCAACCTCTACCAGATTCAAACCAAGTTCAGGGACGAAATACGACCCAGGTTCGGCCTCATGCGTGGACGCGAATTTATCATGAAGGACGCCTATAGCTTTGACGTAGACGAAGAGAGCGCTAACCGCAGCTATGAGATCATGCATGAAGCCTACACAAGAATATTTCAAAGATGCGGTCTAAGATTCAGGCCCGTGGAGGCGGATACGGGTTCTATTGGGGGCAGTTACTCCCATGAGTTTATGGTCCTTGCAGACACAGGAGAGGATCAGACCATAAATTGCATGAACTGCCCTTACGCTGCCAACCTTGAAAGGGCGGAGGTGAAGACGCCCCATGTCCCGCCTGATATGAACAGTGGCGATATGAACACGCTCGAATCGGTTGACACCCCAGACATAAAAACCATAGAAGAATTGACTTCCTTTCTCAGCATTTCACCGGATCAGCTCATCAAAACGCTTATCTTTGTGGCGGATGATGAGGTTGTTGCCGCCTTAGTCAGGGGTGACCACGAACTAAACGAGATAAAGCTCAAGAATTTTCTTGGCGCACAAACCGTTGAACTGGCAGACGTATCCCTGGTAGAGGAGACCACCGGCGCTCCCATGGGTTTTGCAGGCCCCATAGGCCTAAAGGCAAGGATGGTAGCTGATAATGCCATCAGAGGGATGAAGAATTTCGTTACGGGTGGAAACAGGAAGGACGTTCATATCAGGAACGTGAACATAGGAAGAGATTTTAAAGTAGAAAATTTCGGTGATCTGCGGACTATCTCCCCCCATGACACATGCCCCAGGTGCGGCGGGGAAATACAGTTTGGAAGAGGCATCGAAGTGGGCCACATCTTTAAGCTGGGCACAAAATATAGCCAGGCCCTTAAAGCGGTCTTTCTTGACGAGCACGGAAAGGAGATGCCGATCATCATGGGGTGTTACGGTATAGGAGTTGGAAGAACCGTTGCAGCCGCAATTGAACAGAACCACGACAAGGATGGCATTATTTTTCCCATCCCTATCTCTCCTTTTGAAGTGACCATTTTACCTCTCCAGATGCATGAGACTGCTGTCATTGAAACAGCGGAAAGGATTTATGCCGAGCTTTTGGATCATGACATTGACGTCCTTCTTGACGACAGGGATGAACGGGCAGGGGTCAAATTCAAGGATGCCGATCTCCTTGGCACCCCGGTACGAGTAATTGTGGGACTCAAGGGAGTCAAAAAAGGCCAAATTGAAATAAAACTGCGTACTGAATCTGAAAGTATCAACGTGCCTGTCAAGGATGCCTCAGCCATTATCAGGGAAAAAGTGAAAGCCCTCTATGATTCGCTTAAATGATATCACATCACAGATCCTCAGCTATCATCCAAAGGCCAATATAGATCTGGTTGAAAAGGCATATGTCTATTCAGCCAAGGCTCACCAGGGCCAGATTCGACTTTCCGGTGAACCTTATCTATCCCATCCCCTTGAGGTCGCCTACATTCTCACCAAAATGAAGATGGATGTAACCTGCATTGCGGCTGGGTTCCTTCATGACACGCTGGAGGATACCGAAGCCGAATCTGATGAAATTAAGCACCTCTTTGGCGAAGAAACGGCCAATATCGTCGAAGGAGTAACAAAAATCAGCAGAATGCAGTTCACCAGTCGCCAGCAACGCCAGGCAGAAAATGTCCGCAAGATGATTCTTGCCATGTCTTCCGATATTCGTGTCATTCTCGTCAAACTGGCTGACCGGCTGCATAATATGCGTACCCTGGGTTTCCAGCCACCGGAAAAGCAGAGGTTGATTGCAGCAGAAACCGAGGATATCTATGCACCCCTTGCCGGTAGAATGGGCATTCAGTGGATCAAATCCAGCTTGGAAGACCTCTGCCTTTATTATCTTGAACCAAAGATCTACGAGGACATTAAAAACGAGATCGCGCAGACACGGGACAAAAGGGAAGAATTTATCAAGAATGTTATAGAACTGGTCTCAAAAAAACTTGAAGAGTTCAAGATCCAGGCTACCATTAAAGGCAGAGACAAACATTTTTACAGTATCTATAAAAAGATGCTGGACCAGGACCTCACGGTTAATCAGGTATACGATGTTTTGGCTTTCCGGGTCATCGTCAGCGGCATCAAAGAGTGCTATGAGGTCCTGGGTCATATCCACTCAATGTGGAAACCGGTGCAGGGGAGATTCAAGGATTATGTATCTGTGCCAAAGGCAAATATGTATCAGTCACTCCACACCACAGTGATCGGCCCCATGGGCCAAAGAATGGAGATGCAAATTCGGACATGGGATATGGATAAGGTCGCTGAAGATGGTATTGCAGCACACTGGAAGTATAAAGAAGGGACTACTGAGAACAAGACTGATGAAAAACAGTTTATGTGGCTGCGCCAACTTTTAGAGTGGCAACAAAACCTCAAAGACCCTGCGGAATTTTTAGAAACCGTCAGGATGGATCTTTTTCCCGATGAAGTTTACGTATTCACCCCAAGAGGAGATGTAAAGGCATTCCCAAGAGGGGCCACACCGGTTGATTTTGCCTACAGTATTCATTCAGAGGTGGGAGAAAAATGCATGGGAGCGAGGATCAACAGGAGAATGGTTCCGCTCAGATATCAACTAAGAAACGGACAGACCGTAGAAATCATAACATCTCCCAAGCAACATCCAAGCAAAGACTGGCTTGAATTCGTAAAGACCCCTCGCGCAAAGACAAAAATCAGGCAATGGATAAGGAATCAGGAGAGGGGCGAAAGCATTGCCTTAGGCAAAACCCTCCTGGAAAAGGCCCTTGAGCGGGACCGCCTTAAACTGCCCAATATTATGAAGAATGAGCAGATCCTATCAATTGCAAAAGAATTTTCCTTCCATTCGGTGGAAGACCTGATTGCTCAGATCGGTTTCGGCAAAATTTCACCCAGGCAGGTGCTTGGGCGCCTCAAGCCTAAGCTGGGAATCAAAGACGAAAGACCCCCTGGCCTTGTGGGGAAAATGGTTGGCCGTTTCAAACGACGAAAAGGAGACCTCGGCATCAAAGTTAAGGGCGTGAGTGACATGCTTATCCGTTTTGCTAATTGCTGCCACCCCCTGCCAGGTGAACCCGTAATTGGATTTATCACCCGGGGGCGAGGTGTCACTGTCCACCAGCGGAATTGCAGTCACATTCTTAACGCGGATCCCGAAAGATTGGTGGAGGTATCCTGGCAAGCCTCCAAAGAAGACATATATCTTGCGAAGATAAGAGTGACAAGCGTGGAAAGGAAGGGCGTTCTCTCTGATATCAGCTCTATCTTGACTCAAAAGGATGCCAATATTATAGAAGCACAAATCAAAACTACAGTGGACAAAAAGGGGATTGCCCTTTTTACCATCGAGGTGGAAGACTATAATCAGCTTCAGAATATTATGGGGGCCATAAAAAGGGTAAAAAACGTTCTGATTGTGGAAAGGCTCTAAGTCAATTGATAAAATCCTTACGGATAAACTCCACCCGAACTTATTGAGAAATTAAGTTTTAAGATCGCAAGCACGACTTAAGAAAGGATTATCACAAACATTTTATGGTTTTACAACACGGCCGGACTTGATACAGCTTGTACAAACCCTTATTCTTTTTGTCTGACCATTTTGAAGACTTCTCACCTTCTGAAG
>JAIWDV010000195.1:0-4104 GCA_048632525.1 Bacteroidales bacterium
GTAATGTTGTTTTAAGTTCACATAACGATTCCTCCTTTGTTGATTATATGAGACAGGCAGATAGTCTGTCCGGTGGTTTGGGCAGCATGTCAACGTTGACCGAGAGCCGCACTTATTTGGTGAAAAGCGTATCTTAGCCCCAATCTGGTAAGCAGTCGTTTTGGGTGCGGCATAAGGTTTGCTGATTTCACTTCAGAGCCTCTTTTTTCCTTTCCCCAAAGACCAAACAATTCTACCAACCAGCTATTATTCCTTTACTTAACCCGTCTATGGTTTTCTAAGAGGGTGAAGCTTTTTGCTGAGGGTGGAGGCCCGGCACCATACTACTACCCGGGCCTCCTGGGTCATGGCGGTGATTCATTGCCATCGTCCCGATATCTACTATTGCTCCAAAAGCTCTGTTTGTCCAGTCCCCTCAGCACAGAGGGGAATGGTGATTCAAACAAGCTATCGGCTTTTCAATTGCGCCAGATGCCATCGTCAGGTCCGGATCTGCAGTCATTGTGACCGGGGAAACCGCTATTGCTCTCCACAGTGCTCTTATCAGGCAAGACGTGACTTTCTGCGCCGTGCTGGAGCCAGTTATCAGCAGACCGATCAGGGCAAGATCAACCACGCTGCCCGTCAGCAAAACTACCTTATAAGAAAAATGACGCATCAGTGTTCCCGGCAACCACCTTTGGACCTATCCTCTCATACAACATCTCAGGACGGGCAAAAATCAGGGGCTTCCAAGGACAGGTGGCCATCATGGGGACACTCTGACGTTGTCTATTGTGATTTTTGCGGCGGGCACTGTGCTCCACTTGCCCGGCTGGACTTTTTGAGGACCAGGGTACCAATCAAAAAGGCTGCTTGAAGTAGCCAAAAGGAGGAGCAATGATTCCGAAAGAGCTGGAAGCAAAAATCTTACGATTCTATCACGCAGAAAAATGGAAAGTCGGCACTATAGCCAGGCAATTGGGCATCCATCATAACACGGTGGAGCGTGTGCTCTCCCAGGCCAATTCTCCATTCGTAAAGAGGACAGTACGGCCTTCCATAGTAGATCCATATATGTCCTTTGTGCTTGAGACCCTGGAGGAATATCCTACTCTGACTGCAAGCCGTCTTTTTGAGATGATCAAAGAACGGGGTTATCCCGGTGGTCCGGACCATTTCAGGTCTATAGTGGCCAAGCACCGGCCAAGGCCACCTGCTGAGGCATACCTTCGCCTGCGGACCCTTCCTGGAGAGCAGGCCCAGGTGGACTGGGGAAGCTTTGGAAATATCCAGTTCGGAAAGGCCTCAAGAAGGCTTTCCGCCTTTGTGCTTGTATTAAGCTGGTCCCGGCAGATATTTGTTCGTTTCTTCATCAACCAAAGGATGAGCAGCTTTCTTCGAGGACATGTGGAGGCCTTTCAGTTCCTGGGTGGAGTCCCAAGGGTCTTGCTCTATGACAATCTCAAGAGCGCTGTACTGGAACGTGTTGGAGATGCCATCCGTTTTCACCCGATCCTTCTGGATTTTGCCGCTCACTACAGATACGAACCAAGGCCTGTGCCTGTACGCAGGCCCTGTGAAAAGGGCCGGGTGGAAAGGGCTATACGCTATATTCGAGGCGCGTTCTTTGCCGCCAGGAACTGGACAGACATAGATGATCTCAATGCACAGGTCCTGGCTTGGTGCAAGGGGCTGGCAGGCCAGCGCAAATGCCCTGAGGACAAAACAATGACTGTTCAAGAAGCATATGAACAGGAGAAGGCCTTTCTTCTGGCTCTTCCTGATAATCCCTTTCCAGTTGACGATAAAGAGGAGGTCTCAGTAGGGAAAACTCCATACGTGCGCTTTGACCTTAACGATTACTCTGTCCCTTTTCGCCTGACCCGCCGCATCCTTGTGGTCATGGCTGATGAAAAGACAGTCAGGGTGCTTGAGGGTAACGAGGCCGTTGCTGAACATAAACGGAGTTACGACAAGGGACAGCAGATAGAGGACCCTGCCCATATCGAAGAACTAATCCAGCAAAAAAGGCAAGCCAGGAAGCACCGGGGCATGGACCGTCTATATTACGCTGCACCAAGCAGCCGGGATTTACTCTCAGTGACTGCTAAACGGGGAAGCAACCTGGGAAGCGTCACCGCAGGCCTGCTTCGGCTACTTGATCGGTTTGGCAGCCAGGAGCTGGAGCTCAGTATTGCTGAAGCACTGGAGAGGGACAGTCCACATATAGCAGCTGTGCGCCAGATCCTGGACCGCAGACTTCATGAGAGGAAGGCTCCCCCTCCCATAGCAGTGGAACTGCCTGAAGATTCCAGAGTCCGGAACGTCACGGTCAAACCTCATTCACTCAAAACCTATGACTCCATCCGTAAGGAGGACAGTGATGAACGATGAGCTTAAAGACCGCGCAAGGAAACTGCGGCTCTATGGCCTGCTCAGTAACTGGGACGAGTTTGCCCAAGAGCCTTGGCTCCCAAGGCTGATTAAGATCGAGGAAATCGAGCGGCATCGGCGGAGCCTGGAGAGACGAATCTCAGGGGCCCATATAGGCTCCTTCAAGCCCATGTCCGACTTCGACTGGTCCTGGCCAAAGAAGATCAACCGGAAACTCATAGAGGAACTGTTTACTTTCAGATTCATTAGCGAAGGGGCTAACGCCATCCTCATCGGAACAAACGGGGTCGGCAAGACAATGATAGCCAAGAATATTGCTCATCAGGCTCTTTTAAAAGGTTATACCGTGCGGTTTACCACTGCAAGCGAAATGCTGAACGATCTGGCTGCACAGGAAGGTGCCATAGGCATGAACCGCCGCTTGAAGTTTTACTGCCGCCCCAGCCTGCTGGTGATCGATGAACTGGGCTATCTCTCCTATGATAGCCGCCATGCAGACCTGCTCTTTGAAATCATAAGTCGAAGATACTGCCAGAGATCCATTATCGTGACCACCAACAAACCCTTTGCTGAATGGAACCAGGTCTTCCCAAATGCCTCAAGCGTGGTGGCCCTGATCGACCGCCTTGTACACAAGGCTGAGATTATCCAAATCGAGGCCGAGTCCTATAGACTCAAAGAGGCCAAAGAACGTAATAATCAGAAAAAGAAGAGCACCAAAAAATAATACCTACTATCGGTTATCTCTTCCATGACAATAAGGAGAGAATATGGCCAGATTCAAGCTGAAAGGGAAAGTGGTCCGTTTTGAGAAAAAGCCAGACAAGAAGCTTGCAATGGTAATCATGAAAGACTCGGATAATCAGAGACACATTCCGGTCTGGACCCCAATGTTCAGCGACGAGGTCTCCCTTTTTGAATTCCTTGAGGCGCGGGAAAATAAAACACCAGTCCAGGTAGAAGGCTGGCTAAACATCCAGCCGGATGGAAGAATCATGCTGCGGGCATATCGGGTAGACATCGAAAGCCAGTTTCCTTATTTCGTTGACTGAGTATTTTTTGCCTTGGTTTTTTTCTTGGTTCCGTCTTGGTTCACCAACATCTTGCCTGCCTGTGCGTCGCACGCAGACAGGCGTTTTGGCCGCAACACAAGTACATGCCCACCGAAATTTTATCAACACTCAAGAGGATGCGCTTTTCACATACACATACGGTGAGGAAGTGCGCTTTTCACCAAATATGTGCGTTTTCTTAAGACCGTTAACATGCTGTGATTATTGCCAGATAATCGTCCTTGGGCGAGCATACAACATGTATCGCTCGACCAATTCCGCTTTTGCCGAACATCAAACAACTATGTCCTCTGGGGTCTTCGGGATAGTCCTCGATCACTTCACCCTGTTCAATCAACGTACGAACCTCTGTTGTCGATATCATCCGGTCCGGTCTTGTTAGCGGAATTTACTTTAAGCGGTTAATTTTACAGTCCTTCTCCCTTTTGTAGCTGCTAATTGATAACCTAATGGCTTTAATAATGATGCCATCGTTTTAATGGTTATATTAGTCGGCTTCATTGATCTCATATTTTGAATTACAGAGGTAGAGACGCCGGATTCTTTGGAAAGTGCCCTTACGCTAATATGCTCTTCAGTCATAGCTTCAAGCAACAATTCAGAAAAAAGAAATTGCACATATTCTTTTTCAAATTTTTTCTTTTGTTCTGAATCG